>JBKJJX010000357.1:0-15195 GCA_046597825.1 Bacteroidota bacterium
GTTTTGTCCAAGGAAGACTAGAACTATATAAGTTTAGAGGTGTGATTGATTCGATCAGTGATGAGAAGATCAAAGAAGGGCTTACGCTGCCGTTGCGGAATGTAGATCGACTCAGGAATTTCGCTAACCTCTTCAGCCTGTACGACGCATTGTACTTTCTAAACTCAGTGTTCTACCGTGAGGGACTCAGAACCTTTTCCCGCGTCCCCGCAAAGAATGGAATACAAACCCTCAATGAGCAACAACACCAAGACTACTTGACGCGCCGAAGAATTCATGGCGAATCCGTCTTACAACGGTATTCACTCTCAGGCCAAGATTTGTACAGGTTTATCGTGAAATTATTAGAAATTCATGATCAATACCGGCAGGATGAGCGCTTGAGGTTAGCAACGAGTATCGAGGCTGATTTGTTTTCTCTAGCGGAATGGTTGATGACTATCGAAGCAAAGAATCTGGATGGGATAGCCCACGAATTGAGAAAGTACACGTCCGGCTTTACTGTAAGAAAATTTCGCCATTTGGATGCGCCAACAAGAATGCGAGATATGGCAAGAGATGAACTGGTACGCTACACAAACTACTATTCGAAGGATTTGAAGAAATTCGGGATTGATAATCCCATTCATAGCTTCGCTGAGGCTGATGTGGAACGTCTAATGAGTTTTTGTGACAATGCGGGGCTTGACGTGCTCGCTTTTACTCTAGACGAAATGATATCTTTAATCGACTCTGATGACATTGCAAATAGAGATCGAGCAAGAAAACATCAGCGAACCACTCGTTACACGAATCTAAAGAATCTTGCCACAGCACTTGAGTACTTGCTGAGGGAATTGGCTCAAGCGAAATTCAGTAACCTGCCAAGGACGATGGGACCGCTTCTTAGAGTACTATTGAAAGATGAGCGTTGGTTTAAACTATTCGAGGATAATTTCAAATTAGCGAGTTCAGAGTTCAATAATCCTCAAGAATTCTTTATCAACCTCAATCAAATCTTAGGAACTCAAGAATTGACAATGACGGAAGATGGTTTTTGGGCGAAGAACTTTCTTGTCTCTCTACTTTCCCGAAATTTGTCTGTCCATAGCTATCCAACCGACGATTGGTTTTATGGCGACTTGATGGGAGAAATGGTTCAATCGATTATGTACAGCATTCTTTACTCATGGCATATTGCGCGGCGCGATCAATGGTTTGAGGAATTAAAAAAAGAGGCTTCCCAAAAGCGGACGCCGACGCCGAAGTAAACCGCCTCGAAATGCAATGCGAATCCCTCGACCGCCAGATCGAGGCCGCCGTGTATGAGCTGTACGGGTTGACCGAGGAGGAAATAAAGATTGTGGAAGGGCACGGGTCGACCTGAGCAAAGCCCACATTTTTAGTTGGGGAATATGAGACAGAAATTAGAAATGGCGCAAAAAACCCACGACTCAAGTCGTGGGCTGCGAGACTGATGCCGGGCAACGAGTCCACAACTTCAGGAATGGAACGTAAGAGAACACGCGCAAAGCCCACAACTTCAGTTGTGGGATACTAACGGATAACAATAAGGAAAAACCGTTTCAACGGTTTTCAATAAGGAGCCCGGAATGGCCCATTCATTATGCAAAGCATACATCCACTTTGTGTGGACTACCAAAAACGTACAACGGATACTCACGGCGACAGCACGCACGGCACTTCATGGGCACCTGATTGAACAAGCACGTGGCTATTCGATTATCGTCGAGGCAATGAATGTGCAGCACGAACACGTACACGTTTTGGTAAATCTCGGCAGAAACCAGACACTTGAAAACATAGCGAAATTGCTCAAAGGCGAATCATCGCACTGGGTGAATCATCACGACGTTATTGACGGGAAATTCTCATGGCAAACGGGATACGGCGCCTTCTCCGTGAGTTACACCCACTACAAGGATGTTATAGCGTATATCGGGAACCAGGATGAACATCATAAACGGATTTCATTTGTCGATGAATATCGGACCCTGTTGAGCAAATACGGATTCAGCGACTTGGAAACCGATGAATCGGTTTCTGCGTTTGGTTCGCCGGAATAACCCACGACTGAAGTCGTGGGCTGGCAACACCGAAATAACCCCCTCGAAACGCAATGCGAATCCCTCGACTGTCAGATCGATGCCGCCGTGTATGAACTATACGGGTTGACCTGAGCACAACCCACATTTTAGTCGGGAAAACTTAAGCCCACAACTTCAGTTGTGGGACGCCAAGGTGACAACGATAACGAGAAACCGTTTCAACGGTTTACGATGATCGAATCGAAATATGGATTGATCGAAATGTTAAACCGATAAATCGGTTCCCCGATTGTACGCTCCCATAATAAAACCCACGACTGAAGTCGTGGGCTACCAAAAACCAACTCCGGGTCACGAGCCCACAATTTCGGCATGGAAATGTAAGAGAACAAGCGCAAAACCCCACAACCTCAGTTGTGGAAACTTAAGCCCACAACTTCAGTTGTGGGATTCATAACATCGTTAAGTCATCGAAACCGTTTCAACGGTTTACGATGATCGAATCGAAATACGGATTGATCAAAATGTTAAACCGATGAATCGGTTCCCCGATTGTACGCTCGCATAATAAACCCACGACTGGAGTCGGGGGGCTACCAAAAACCGACTCCGGGTCACGAGCCCACAATTTCGGTATGGAAATGTAAGAGAACAAGCGCAAAAGCCCACAACCTCAGTTGTGGAAGCTTAAGCCCATAACTTCAGTTGTGGGACGGCAACGCGACAACGATAAACGAGAAACCGTTTCAACGGTTTACGAGTGTCACACCTCTCCAAATCCCCGCGTTGAATCTCCCGCCGCGTTTGGCTATCTTGTACACATGAAAATTGGAAACGTTGAAGTAGAAAAAGGAATCCTCCTCGCTCCGATGGAGGACGTGACCGACCTGCCGTTCAGAGTCATCTGCAAACGGTTGGGCGCTGATATCGTGTACACAGAGTTCGTGAACTCCGAGGGACTCGTCCGCGGCTCCGAGAAAACGAAGAAGAAAATGATGTTCTGGGAAGAGGAGCGTCCGTTTGCCATCCAGATTTATGGCGGCGAAGTTGCTTCGATGGAGGGAGCGGCGAAACTCGCCGAGAGTTTCAATCCCGATATTATCGACATCAATTGCGGCTGCTGGGTAAAGGATGTTGCGATGCGGGGCGCCGGTGCCGGACTCCTTCGCGATTTGCCGAGGATGGAGAAGCTTGCCTCGACTGTCGTCAAGGCTGTGAATATTCCGGTAACACTGAAGACCCGCCTCGGCTGGGACAAGAACAGTATCCGCATTGTTGATGTGGCGAAGATGTGTGAAGATATCGGCATCAGGGCGCTCACAGTTCACTGCCGTACACGCGACCAGGGACATAAGGGAGATGTGGATTATAGTTGGATTCCAAAAATCAAGGCGGCAGTTTCTATTCCCATTATCGTAAACGGCGATATTGTTTCTCCGCAGAATGTAAAGAATGTTTTTGATGAGACCGGATGTGATGCCGTTATGATCGGACGTGGCGCAGTTCTCAATCCGTGGATTTTCCGTCAGGCAAAGCATTTCATGGCAACAGGAGAGACACTGCCCGACCCGACGATTGAGGAACGCGTGGACTTGTTGCGCGAACATCTGAAACTTTCCGTGGAGTATAAGGGAGAACGTGCCGGCGTTATTGAACTCCGCAAACATTACTCCGGTTTCCTGCGCGGCATGCCGCATGTCTCAAAGATGCGAATGGAACTGATGCAGTTTACCGAGGCACAGCCCATTCTTGATCATCTCACACAATTCCTGGAATTCTACAGTCCCACAACTTCTGTGGGTGATGAAGAGAGCGTTGCCGCATAACGAGTCGTACATCCATCGGAATTAAATGGACGCACTGAAATTTTGGAAAACTGTGGTTCGGGACAAAGTTGACTTGCTCGAAAAACTGCTCGGATTATTTGCAGCGCACCAGGTCAGATTTTGTGTTATCGGTGGGCAGGCAGTCAACGCGTATGCTGATCCTGTTGTTAGCCTTACCCTGGATATCGTCGTTGCGACAAGCCAGCTTCCCAAGGTGGAAGACTTATTAAGGAAAGACTTTCTGGTCGAAGTGTTTGAACACAGCTTCAATGTGTCAATGTACGGTTCCGATCTCCGTGTGCAAATTCAAACTGATCCGCGATATGAAGGGTTTCCTCTTCGTCCGGAAATGCATGAAGTTCTGGGAGTTGACCTGCCTGTCGCTTCTGTAACAGATTTACTTCAGGGCAAAGTATGGGCTGTACTTGATGAAACCCGACGGCCAAGCAAGCGCCAGAAAGACCTTGCCGATATCTCACGGCTCCTCGAGGCTCAGCCGCTTCTTCGAGACAAAATCCCGACTGAAGTATTGTCTAAGCTCTTCCAATAGGGAATTGTTCCCCCCTGCAACGTGTTGACCAGGTAGCAACACTTTCATTTAACATTGTGCTCACATGTCCTCTCCCCGTATTCTTGGTATCGGTACAGCCAATCCACCTCAACGTTACTCCCAACGCGAGATTTACGATTCAGCGGCGAAGAATGTTGAGTCGTACCGCAATCCCCGCATCGAGCATGTCTTCATGACCAGCGATATCGACTATCGCCACTTCGCATTCGATATGGCGACACTCGATATCAACGAATCTTCTGACGCTATGCACAACCGCTTTGCCGAACACTCTGTGAACATCAGCAAAGAGGCGATTCAACGATGTCTCGAAAATGCGGACGCGACCATACATGATATTGATTTCGTCGTAGCGGTTTCATGTACAGGATATTTGTGTCCCGGACTTTCAGCGTTGCTCATCAAGGAAATGAACATGCGCACGAACCTGCAGCGTGCCGATCTCATCGGAATGGGCTGTGCCGGTGCAATGCCCGGCCTGCAACGGGCGTACGATTATGTAAAAGCATACCCCGACAAGAAAGCGTTGGTCATTACGGTGGAGATTTGTTCGGCTTGTTATTATTTCGATGACTCGCTTGAAACTGTTGTGGGCAATGCCATTTGCGGAGATGGGGCCGCTGCCGTATTGGTTGGAAATCAGTCGGGAGGGAAAGGACCAGAACTCAGAATGTTTGAAACGCTTCTCGAGCCGTCGTACATCGACACGGTTGGTTTTCAGTTCAAGAGCGGAAAGCTCCGCATAGTTCTTTCAAAGGATATCCGCAACTCAGCAGGAAAACTCGGAAAGCAGATCATCGATCAGCTCCTCAGTGAAAATAATCTGACAAAAGAAAATATCAAACACTGGATCATTCACTCCGGCGGAAGAAAAGTTATCGACAACATAAAAGAGGAAGTGGGCCTGACGGAAGAACAACTCCGTTTCAGCCGCTGTGTGCTGAAGAACTTCGGCAACATGTCATCGCCCACGGTGTTGTTTGTGCTTGAAGAAACAATGCGGCACGGAGATCCCCGGCCCGGCGATCTTGGCATTATGCTGGCAATGGGTCCCGGACTCGCAATTGAAGCAGCATTAGTCGGATGGTAGAAAAGGAGAAGGTCATGGAAAACAAATTCAAATACATAATCGTTGGTGGCGGATTAACAGGTGCATCTGCGGTTGAAGGCATCCGCGAGCATGACGCATCAGGTTCAATCGCTTTGTTTGGAAAAGAACAACACCTGCCGTATGACCGACCGCCGCTTTCAAAGGGCTTATGGATTGGGAAAACAACGGTAGATAAACTGCCTGTCCATGATGAGGAGTTCTATTCGAACAACAAAGTCACGCTTTTCCGCGGCAAGCAAATTCTTTCCATCGACACACAAAACAACCGCGTCGTGGACGATACCGGGGAGACGTACAGTTATGAAAAGCTTTTGATCGCAACAGGTGGGACTCCCCGAACACTTGAGTTTGGTGACGGGGACGTGCATTACTTCCGAACAGTCGATGATTATCATTTTCTGAACAGCGCCTCGGACAAACTGAATGAATTCATATTTATCGGAGGAGGGTTCATTGGTGCCGAGCTTTCGGCTGCACTGAATATGAAGGGAAAAAAAGTTACGCTGGTTTTTCCCGATCGGCTTTTACTGCAAAAAGTACTGCCCGCCGACCTTGCTGAATATGTTACAGAGTATTATGCTGCTAAAGGAATTACAGTGCTTGCAGGTAGTCTGCCGACGAGTATTGAGCGTGTTGGCGATCGAATACAGATAACCACAAAAAACGGAAAGTTGGTTTCAGCGGAAATGGTTGTGGCCGCAATCGGATTGGACCTCAACATCGATATTGCAGCAAAGGCAGGACTGAAGATAGAAAACGGCATCGACGTCAATAATCTGCTTCAAACCTCTTCCCCCAATATTTTTGCGGCGGGGGACGTAGCATATTTTCCGGCAAAGTCGTTGGACAAGAAAATGCGCGTAGAACACTGGAACAACGCTCAAGCGCAAGGCAAAAACGCCGGCGAAAACATGGCGGGCGCTGGAAAACCATATGATTATCTCCCATACTTTTATTCGGACTTGTTCGATCTTGGCTTCGAGGCAGTCGGCGACCTTGATTCACGAATGGAAACCTTTGCGGACTGGAAAGAGAAATACCGTGAGGGAGTTGTGTATTATCTCGATGCGGGTAAAGTCAAGGGCGTGTTGTTGTGGAATGTCTGGGATAAAGTCGATGCAGCGCGTGAACTCATCGATCAAAAGAAAACGTACGCCGATCCTCTCATGTTGGAAAAGAAATTGTAGTTTCTCTACCCATTTGAATCTCAGGAGTGTTTTCAGTAGTTTCATTCCGAACTCTTTAGTCGCACTCCGCTTCCTTCATGGATAAAAAATCAATCCTTTCTATTCTTGATGAAATGGGAACGCTCCTCGAACTTCAGGGAGCAAACCCATTCAAAGCCCGCGCCTATTTCAACGCCTCCCGTGCGCTCGAAGGAGCAACGCAGGATCTGGTGACGCTTGTTGAAGAAGAACGCCTGCGTGAGATTGCCGGCATTGGCGAAAGCACCGCCAAAGTAATATCAGATCTTGTCCGAAAGGATAAATCGAAAGACTATGATGATCTAAAGAAGTCTTTTCCTCCGGGCGTCCCTGATATGCTGCGCATTGCCGGACTCGGCCCGAAAAAAGTGAAACTCCTGTTTGAGAAGTTAAAAATAAAATCCCTGCAGGAATTGGAAGAGGCGGCGAAGCAGGACAAGCTTGCAGACGTCCCGGGCTTTGGAAAAAAGACGCAGGAAAATATTCTGAAGGGAATTAACGCTCTCCGGGCGCGAACGGACAAACATTTGTTTCCAGCCGCATTCGAACCGGCAAATAAAATTCATCAGCATTTGTTGCAGCAGAAGGGCGTTATCAGAGCGGAGATCGGAGGGAGCCTTCGACGAAAAAAGGAAGTCATCGGGGATATTGACATTGTCGTGAGCGCGAAGGACATGCATCGCCCGGCTATTATGGATGCATTTGTTTCACATCCTGAAGTACGAAGCATTGTTGCCAAAGGAGAAACGAAGTCCAGTGTTACGCTGAACGCGGGCATTAACGCCGATCTCCGGATCGTTGACGACTCTGAGTATCCGTTTGCGTTGAATTATTTTACGGGTAGCAAGGAACACAACGTCGAGCTGCGGGGACGCGCAAAGAAGTACGGCTGGAGTTTGAATGAATACGGCTTCTCTGAATTAGGCGTCGAGGAGAAGAGGGGGAAAGCAAAACGCATAGTGAAGTGTAAGGATGAAGCAGATCTTTACAAGGCATTGGAATTGGATTACGTTCCGCCTGAATTGCGTGAGAATACCGGTGAGATCGAAGCGGCAGAGCAGGGAACACTTCCGCAACTGGTCGAGACAAAAGACATCAAGGGAACGTTTCACTGCCACACGACCTACAGCGACGGCGTCAACACACTCGCGCAAATGGCGGAAACCGCGCAGCAATTAGGCTGGGAATATCTCGGCATCGCAGATCACAGCAAAGTGGCGGCGTATGCCGGGGGCCTGAGCGAGGATAAAGTAAAGGCGCAACAGAAAGAAATCGATTCGCTGAATTCAAAGAGTAAAGGATTCAGAATTCTCAAGGGAACTGAGGTTGATATTCTGCCGAATGGCGATCTTGATTGGCCGGAGAAAGTTCTTTCCCGTTTTGAATTTGTCGTCGCTTCGATTCACAGCAGCTTCAAAGCGGATGAGAAAGAAATGACGAACCGTCTCATCAAAGCGTTGAAGAACAAATATGTCACTATGCTCGGCCACCCAACAGGAAGGCTGCTGCTCGTGCGTGATGGATATCCGGTGAACATGATTGACGTGATCAATTGCGCCGCCGATTACGGCAAGATTATCGAAATCAACGCGCACCCGAACCGGTTTGACCTTGATTGGCGGTTGGTAAAGTTTGCAAAGGAAAAAGGCGTTCTTATTTCTATCAATCCCGATGCGCACAATACCGGTGGGTTGCAACATGTATATTACGGCGTGGGCATAGCGCGCAAGGGTTGGCTCGAAAAGAAAGACATCCTCAACACGCGCCCCCTGAAAGAAGTACTCAACTATCTTAAGCTATCATAACCAATGAAAAGAACCTGGGTTGGAATTCTTCTCATCGTTGTCGGGCTTATGTTCTTACTCGACAGCTTTGGTGTTATTACGTTTCACAATCTCATTCACCACTACTGGCCCGTCCTGCTTATTCTGACAGGAGCCTATATTCTCTTGAAGGGACGGAAGTAGTCGAAACTAAATCTCACACTAACAATTTGATAACCAGATGAGCCGATTCCAACGACATGTTTTTGTTTGCCTGAACGAACGGGAGCCCGGACATCCCAAAGGCTGTTGCTTTGAAAAAGGCTCTGCAGCGGTACGCGACAAATTGAAAGCCGAACTGAAGAAGCGGGGACTTTCCCCGATTGTCCGTGCGAACAATGCCGGCTGCCTCGATGCATGTGAGTTCGGCATCTCCATGGTGATTTATCCCGAAGGAATCTGGTACGGACATGTGAAGGAAGAGGATGTCGAAGAGATTATCGACCGGACGATTATCAACGGAGAAGTGATCCAACGGTTGTTGAACCCCAATCCCCGCTACGCTCCGGATAGTTTACAATTTCCGAAGCTGAAAGGGTGAACGGTCTGCGCCGATCCTTTTTTTCTTCAGTCCCGTCAGCAATTAGACGTTCCTTGCTTCGCACTTAATTCCAATCGAACAAATGAACATTCTCATTACCGGAGCCAATGGCTATATCGGGCAACGGCTCATTCCGGTGTTGCTGCAGCAGGGGCATGAGTTGTTCTGTTGCGTGAGGGATAAATCCGTCTTTGAGTCCCGCAATGCGCATCCTCAAATCCACACCATTGAAATTGATTTTCTGGAAGAACAGACGTTCAAACTCTTTCCGCCGGTTGATGTTGCCTTCTATCTGATTCACTCCATGGGCGCTACTGTAGGAGGGTTTGAGGAACAGGAGGCACGGGCTGCACACAATTTTCAGAAGCTCATTGAGCCAACGTCATGCAGGCAGATTATCTACCTGAGTGGTATTGTAAACGAAGAAGTTTTGTCGGATCATTTATTGTCACGTTCGAATGTCGAGAAGATTCTCCGCTCGGGTCCTGTTCCCGCAACTGTGCTACGTGCCGGTATTGTCGTCGGTTCGGGCAGCGCGTCTTTTGAGATCGTGCGGGACCTGGTTGAGAAACTTCCATTGATGATCGCTCCGCGATGGTTGAACACACTGTGCCAACCGATTGCAGTCCGAAATGTAATTCAGTTTCTGGTTGGCGTGATGCTTCGGGAAAGTGCATACAATAAGGATTTTGACATTGGCGGGCCCGATGTATTAACGTACAAACAGATGCTCTTGCAGTTCGCAGAAGTCCGGAAACTGAAACGCTGGGTAATCATCGTCCCGGTTATGACGCCGCGGCTGTCTTCCTATTGGCTCTATTTCGTTACTCAGATTTCATATCCGCTTGCTGTTAATCTGGTGGATAGTATGAAGGTTAATATCGTGGCACGTCCAAACGAGCTTGCGACGGAATTGGGAATCGAGCTCGTCTCGTACAAAACTGCCGTCCAACTGGGGCTGGAAAAAATTGAGCAGCAGGTTGTCCTGAGTGGCTGGAAGGATTCATTCAGTTCATCGGGTGCCGATCACAAGGCAATGAATGAAGCGAGAGTTCCGGAGTTCGGGTGTTTCAATGATACAAAAGTACGTGACGTGACGGGCAAATCCAAAAGAGTGTGGGAAAACATCTGGTCGATTGGTGGTGACAAAGGCTGGTATTATGCCAATGCACTGTGGGTGTTTCGCGGATTGATGGACAAAGCTGTCGGAGGTGTGGGACTTAACCGTGGACGAACAAATGCAAACGACATCCGTCCCGGCGATGCACTTGATTTCTGGCGGGTGCTGGTTGCGGACAGGGAAAATCATCGCCTGCTGTTGTATGCAGAAATGAAGTTGCCAGGTGAAGCGTGGCTGGAATTTCGGATTGAGAACCGTGAAAACGGAGAGCAACTTGTTCAAAGCGCTACGTTTCGTCCCCGGGGGCTGTGGGGAAGATTGTACTGGTATGCTGTGCTTCCTTTTCATAAACTTATTTTCCATGGGATGATAGATAATTTGTCAAGTGCATGATCAATGCTGGAACAATACGAATGGGTTTCTTACATGAAAATTATTGTCTGTATGCTGGCAGCTTTCTTTTTTCTCGATGATACGTTTGCCCACGATTTGCCCGACGATGAACTGACAGTCGTTCCTTCTGTTGACCTGCAGAAATACAGCGGCAGATGGTACGAACTTGCCCGCTTGCCGAACAGGTTTCAAAACGATTGCATCGGAGATGTGAGCGCCACCTACACGCTTGACGGCGATGAGTTTATCGTTGTGAACCGTTGCCGGAAAGAAAACGGCGATATCACGGAGGCGAAAGGGCGGGCACGCCGGTCAAGTGAAGTCGAGCCAAACTCAAAGCTGAAAGTCCGGTTTGCGCCGGCATTTCTTTCGTTTCTTCCCTTTGTCTGGGGAAATTATTGGGTCATCGACCTTGCTCCGGATTACAGCTATGCGGTTGTCGGAGAACCCAAGCGCGAATATCTCTGGATTCTGGCGCGCACCAAAACGCTTGACGAAGTGACGATGAAAGAAATTCTTGGACGCGTGAAGGCGATGGGGTACGACGTAAAGAATCTTATCTTTACGAAGCAGTCATTGTAGTCAGGCACTAAAGTTTTCTGCTGGATAACTTTTCGCAATCTGCGTATATTGTTGATAATCGCTCCGTTCTTCCGTCCGTTCACCCTCGTTTCTCTCTGAATCCGTAATCTTTATTGAAAAGGCAGTGACATGAACACGATTATTGAACCATTCAAGATCAAATCTGTTGAACCGATTAACTTCACCACCGTGCGTGAGCGCGAGGCCTATTTGCATCGGGCGCATTACAATGTTTTTCTTCTGCCCGCGGAAGAAGTGTTGATTGATCTTCTGACGGATAGCGGCACATCCGCCATGAGTGCAAAGCAATGGGCCGGCATGATGGAAGGAGATGAATCCTACGCCGGAGCGAAAAGCTTTTACCGGTTTGAGCATAAAGTCCGACAGTTGACAGGATTGAAAAATATTATACCGACACATCAGGGGCGTGCTGCCGAGAAAATTCTCTTTACCATTATGGGAGGGAAGGGCAAATTCATTCCCAACAACTCGCATTTCGATACGACCAGAGCGAACATCGAATTTTCGGGAGCCGTTGCGGTTGATTTTCCAACGACGGAAGGGAAGGATCCGGACGTTATCGCGGATTTCAAGGGCAACATGGATGTGCCGGCGTTGGAGGAATTCATTCGTACAACCGGTGCGGAGAATATTCCTCTTTGCATGATTACCATTACGAACAACTCGGGCGGAGGACAACCTGTTTCAATGCAGAATATTCGCGAGACGAAGGAGGTGTGCAAGAAGTATGGTATCCCACTCTTCCTTGATGCGTGCCGGTTTGCGGAGAACGCGTACTTCATCAAGCTGCGTGAAAAGGGATATGCCGATGTACCGGTGAAGGACATCGTGAAAGAAGTGTTCTCCTATGCAGATGGAGCGACGATGAGCGCGAAGAAGGATGCGATCGTTAATATGGGCGGCTTCCTCGCGCTGAATGATGAATCGCTCACCCTTAAGGCGCGGAACATTCTCATCATCACGGAGGGATTTCCCACATACGGAGGCCTCGCTGGACGGGACCTTGAAGCGATAGCGCAGGGCCTCGATGAAGTGCTCGATGAAAATTATCTGCGTTACCGCATTCGCTCGGTGCAGTATCTTGGTGAGCGGTTGACAAGGGCGGGCGTGCCTATCCTTCAGCCGCCGGGCGGCCATGCAATTTACCTTAATGCAAAGAGATTCCTTGCCCATATTCCGGTTGAACAGTATCCCGGCGAGTCATTGGTTGTAGAACTGTACAGGCGCGGAGGTATCCGGTCGGTCGAGATCGGCAGCGTCATGTTCGGCACGTACGATGAGAACAAGCGGTTGATTCCCGCACGAATGGAGCTTGTGCGACTTGCAATCCCGCGTAGAGTGTACACGCAGAGTCATATCGATTACGTGATTGAAGTCGTGATTGAAACGTTCGAGCATCGACATGAATTGAAAGGCTACCGCATTACTGAGGAGGCGCCGATGCTGCGGCATTTCACCGCCAAGTTCGAGCCGATTAACAGCAGCGAGCAATAGAAACGGCGATCAGACGCGGCAGTAGAAACTGACTATGTCGAACATATTGGCAACTTGAACCTGAGGAGCCGATATAGAGATCGGACAGGTTTGACGAAGGATAAAAGGCCGGATCAACGATCCGGCCTTTTATATGTTCTTTCTGTTTTCGTGCAACTATGCATTTGCAAGCTTCAAATGCACTGAATCATTTCTTTGGTACGTAACGTTTGTCGCCTGAATCCGAGTAATAATATCGTCCACCGCGTGGGCCAATGTAGATGGTCTTCCCATCAGCGGTCTTACCGTCAGTTTTCGCTCCGACGATCTCATCATCCTTCACGTACGACTTGCCGCCAGTGTTTCCCAGAGTGTAATGACCACCTTTGGGACCCGCATATACAGTTTTACCATCCTTCGTTTTGCCAATAACATCGTCTTGGTCCTTCACGGACTTGGCCTCTTTCATTTCTTTCATGTCAGCGGCCTTCTTCTCATCCTTCATTTCCTTCGCCGATTTTACGTCCCTCATTTCTTTCTTTTCGACAGCGCCTTTCACTTCTTTCATCTCCTTGTCTGCGGCTGCCTTTTTTTCCTTCTTCATCTCTTTGGCGGACTTCACATCTTTCATTTCTTTCTCTTCGACAGCGCCCTTCACTTCTTTCATCTCCTTGGTCGCGGCGGCCTTTTTTTCCTCCTTCGACTCCTTGGCGGACTTCGCGTCCTTCATTTCTTTCTTTTCTACAGCGCCCTTCACTTCTTTCATCTCCTTGTTCGCGGCGGCCTTCTTTTCCTCCTTCAACTCCTTGGCGGACTTCGAGTCTTTCATTTCTTTCTTTTCTACAGCTTTCGTCACGTCTTTCGTCTTCTTCTCCTTGGCCGCCTTCTTCTCTTCTTTCATCTCTTTGGCAGACTTCGAGTCTTTCATTTCTTTCTTTTCTACAGCTTTCGTCACGTCTTTCGTCTTCTTCTCCTTGGCTGCCTTCTTCTCTTCCTTCATCTCTTTGGCGGACTTCGCATCTTTCATTTCTTTCTTGCTCACAGCGCTCTTCTCCTTCGTGGTCTTTTGGGCGAAGACATCGGATTGGCTCCCAAGAAAAGCGAACGCGACCACCATGACAACAATGAACCCTTTCATAAATCAAACTCCTCTAATGTGAATGTATGATTGCATCTTGCCTGACATGGAGTACAAGCTAATCCCGGGACAACTAATTCAAGAAACCTTTGAGTAAGTCCACACCTTTCGCCAGCATGTCACCTTGAGGAATTTTTCCGTTTGGTGTAAGCTTGTCCACCACCTTCGGGAGAAGTTCCGACAACTGTGATGTTACTTGGTCCGTGGAAAGACCCGCTTTGGACGCGAGCAAATTAATCGTGTCAGTGCCAAGTCCTTGTGATTTGTTGTGGCGTTATGGACTGATTCTGACCCAAGCCCACCCAAGAGTTAACGATGTCACCCATTCCTTTTCCGGAAAATTTCTGTACGAGTCCTTCGAGCCCGCCCACCTCTGGATTGTTAAGCAAACCCATCACTGCGCTTAGCCGATTGCTCTGTTCGCCACCGAGAACCTGGCTTTTGATACTATCTGGTAAACCCATTGTGTCTCCTTCTAACGTTGTGTTCTTGATTGTAAGTTAACATATTTTCCCAAATATTGAGTAACAGTCGATATTTTCACTGACCGCGAATGTATTTACTAACAACTATCTCGAAAAGCAATCGAGAAGAGATCGCTGTTTTCGGGTTCAGTTGTATTTTGCTAGAAGAATCTAAGAAAAGAATTGAGGCACTTAAGGGAGTAACCCTAAGTCTGACTTGCTTTTGGGGCTGTCATCGGGTTACATTAGTTCGCATTGAACAGAACCACTTTGGGAACAGGTAGTGTGAGCGGCAAGGTTCGCCGCGAACAGGAAATGTTGAAAATGCCAAAACCCAAGGAAGAAAAGTTCTTCTTGCCAAAACTCTTGTCGGGCCCGACCTTGGATACTTTGCAATGATTGAAGACACCGAAGGAAATAGCATTTCCCTTCACTCAATGAACTGAAAGGTCCTTTCATATGAATAAGATTCTTTTGGTATTCTTGCTACTAATTGCTTGCTCGACTGCATTCTCACAATCCTCCGATACCGGGCTGGAATCTCTCGGTTGGCTTACCGGAGGTTGGGAAGGAAATTATGCCGGCAGGAGAGTCGTTTCAGAGCAATGGATGAAACCTCTTGGAGGTTCGATGATGGGTATCGGGCGAACAGTGAAAAATGGCAAGACAATTGAATACGAGTTTGTCCGTATTGTTCTGGAGGACGATGGTTCGGTGGTGTACATCGCAAAGCCATCCAGCCAAAGTGAGGCATCTTTCAAACGAGTGAAGTTGGAAGGGAAGAGAGTGGTGTTTGAAAATCTTAACCATGATTTCCCCCAAAGGGTGATTTATTACATGCCCGGACCGGACTCGCTTGTTGGCCGGATTGAGGGAGTG
>JBKJJX010000029.1:0-8706 GCA_046597825.1 Bacteroidota bacterium
CGGGTGTGTAGGATGCCCACGCGTCATTGTGCAATCGTCCGGGAAGTGTAGACCCTGCAGAACCGTTTACCGGAAACAGCTTCGTGTGGGTTGAGGTAATATGCTGAACATAGCTGAACGAGCTGCCGGTATTATTCCGATCGTCATGCCAGACGTAGAATGCGCCGTTGTTGCCGTCGGCAATCAGGCGCGGGACGAAAAAGCCGGAGACTCGTCCCAAACCATACACCGTGTCGGGCACTGAGCCCCAGAGCGGCGCACCGGCCGGAGAATATTTTTGAGTGTATATCCGGTAGTTGCCGGGGTTGAGAAATGTTCCGGTATACCCGGAGTTCATGAGGATGACACTACCGTTATCCGAGCGGACGATGGATGGGTAATCAAACAGTTCCGATCCGGTTCCTGCAATGAGAACGGGATCTGTTCCCCATTGCTTCACGCCGGCAGCGTTCAGCTTTTGCATGGCGACCTTTCTCGGCGTCGAAGAATAAATCCATGCGAAGACGAAATTTCCGTCGGACGTGCAAGCGACTTTTGGATTCGCCTGAAATGTTGAAGGCGAAGTTGAAAGTGCAACGCCATTCGCTCCCCACACAAGACTTCCCGCCGGACTTACACGATACGCGAACGGTTCGATCTGTCCGCCGTTCCGGATGTCCGTAAAAACAACAACGGCGTAGTTGCTGTCATCAACTCCCAAATCATAATCCACCAGCGACGTGTTCTGCGGATTCGAGCTGATGAGAATTCCGTTCGACCCCCACTGCTTCACGCCCTGTGCGTTCAATCGCTGCATATACACTCTGTATGCGCCTGTACGTGTATCAAACCATGAGACATAACAGCCGCCATCGGAGGTGCTGACAATTTTAGGAAGCTCCTGGCTTCCGCTTGTATCGCACACTGCGAGATTCGTTCCCGCGTCGGAGGACCATTGACTGAATGCAGTTGCTGCGAGCAGCAACGTCAAAGCAAGAGCAAAGATTTTCATTGAATCCTCCAGCGTGTATGGATTGGTGGTGCAACCGAATTCGTAAACAACAAGGCTTGTCGCTCCAACCGTGAGATGGTGTCATGATAGTAAGAATTTTAGAACAACGTTGCCAAATTCCTCGGACTTGTCCGCGTGAACCCAATGTCCGGCATCGGCAATCGTAATGATGTTTGAGGATGGAAAGAGCTTGCGAATACGCGCTTCATCGCCCGGAAGTATGTAACTCGACTGACTGCCCTTGACGAAGAGCGTCGGCTTTGGGAAAACTCCATCGATAGTAATATCGTCTGCAATCTCCGTGTAATATTGTTTGATGACAGGAAGATTGACCTTCCACTTCAACCCGCCTTTTTCTGTTCGTGTCAGATTTTTCAGAATGAACTGGCGGAGGGAATACTTTGGCAGGCGTTTGGCAATTTCGTCGTCCGCTTTTTGCCGGGTGTTGAATTCATCCAGCTTGAGCGAAGACATCGCATCAAGAATTTCATCATGGGCGTTTGGGTATTTTCTTGGGGCTACATCAACAATCACGAGTTTATCCACCAGCTGCGGATAGGTGAGCGCAAACTGCATTGCCGTCTTCCCTCCCATCGAATGTCCAACCACAAACGCCGACGGGATCTGATGCTGTTGCATAAATTCCTGAACATCGGCGGCCATTGCTTGGAAACTGAACTCATCACTGTGCGGCGACTTGCCGTGATTGCGTTGGTCGAGCGCGTACACTTTCAGTCCGGCTTCTGCATACAGCTTGCTTTGCGTCTGCCAATTATCCAGCATGCCCAGCAAACCGTGTAAGATTAACAGCGGATGACCCTGTGTGCCGTAGTCTTTGTAGTGAAGCTTCATTTGAAGGATGCAGGAGGAAAAGTAAGCGTTACTTCATTTGGGATTGGCAATTACGCCGGGCCTTTTACGCAGCGATATTTTCAGTCTGAGGATACTGTCTGAGAATTTCGTACAACGTCGTCCGTTGTGCGGCGTCAAAGCCTGCACCATGAATCAACCCGATACATTCTTCTGTGTTTGTTTTGTTCACAAAGTTTGCGGCAGCGTGAACGTTTTCTTCGAGCAGCGTTCCCCCAAAATCATCCGCTCCGAAATGCAACGCAATTTGTCCGGTCTTCTTTCCTTCGGAGAACCACGATGCCTGTATGTGGTCGAAGTTATCCAGATAGATGCGCGAGAATGCGATCATCTGCAAATAGCGGGTCGGTGTAGCATAATGGGGAATAATTTTTTCCAGCGGCGTATTGCCCGGCTTGAAACTCCACGGCACAAACGCGGTAAAGCCATGATACTCATCCTGCAGTTCACGCACCGCCTCGAGATGTTCAATGATGTCCTCATCCTTTTCAAGATGGCCGTACATCATTGTTGCAGTGGATTTGAATCCGATCTTGTGAGCTTCGCGCATCACGTTCAGCCAATCCTCGCTTGTTCCTTTTTTGCTGCTGATTTTCTTCTTCACTTTATCGGAGAGAATTTCAGCGCCGCCGCCCGGAATGGAACGCTGTCCTGCGTCCCACAATCGTTGCAATACCTGCGGCACTGTCATCCCTGAAACTTCTGCCATCCCGATAATTTCCGACGTTGAGTAGAAGTGAGGATAAATCTCCGGCACTTCTTTGATGGTCCGCTCGACCATTTCGACATAGTATTCAAACGGAATCGCCGGGTTCACTCCGCCCTGCAGCAACACCGTCGTGACGCCTTTTGTAGCAGACTCTTTGAAATTCTGAATCATCTGATCGACACTATAGGTGTACTCCCCTTTTTCGCCGGGATGCCGGTAAAATGCACAGAAGATGCAGTCGATGTTGCACACGTTCGTGTAATTCGGATTCGTATCGATGACGAACGTGACCTTGTTGTCCGGATTCTTTTTGAACCTGATACTGCTCGCCAGGTCGCCGAGTTCTAACAACTCAGATTTCTGAAGAAGGAATAATCCTTCCTCCGGATTCACTCGTTCGCTGCTTCTTACTTTTTTGTGGATGGATAATAATTGCATGTAGTCTTTTCCTTAGCGATAAATTTCTTTTCGATGTCCGATCAAGTTTTACTCAGCGATTGGCTCTTTTACTTTCGGCATATCGTTTCCCAATAGTGTGGATTTCTGTTTCAGACACCAACTCTCTGAACTTCATCATCGCTTCCCGCTCTCTCTCGCCGAGCCTGTAGTTGAACCCTGCGAGATATTCATGTGTTTCATCCGGCGTAAGTCTGATTTCCTTGCCATGCATCTCTCCCAGCGTTGCCAGTTGTTCTTCACTGGCAGCAACCGAGTTCGATAAGATATTCCGCAATTCATTCTTCAATGAGTCCGGTATTGATTTCTTCATTGCCCACACAGCGAATACGAACGGGAGTTTTTGCCAATCGTACCATTCCTTTGCAAGATCATAGACAAGTTCGAAGCCCGTAAGCCCGGTTTTATTTCTGCGCAAAGCTTCATCACCAATCAACAGCACTGCATCGTATTTCGAGTAATCATTCACACCACCATGCATCCTTTCAAAGGTTGCATGCACGCCGTATTTCTTTTCGAGCAGTACTTTCAACAGCTTCACCGAGGTTGCGGTGTCTTCCGTTATTCCGATTGTTTTCTTATCCAAGCCAAGCCAGCCCTCATTCGAGAACAACATGACACTCTTCACCTGATCGCGGGTTGCGATACACCACCCCATAAGTTCAAGCTGATCCTGCTGATCGAAATAATCCATCAGGGAAAACGGTCCCGCATCGATATAACCATCTTTACTCAGCATGCCCATGCGCCTCGGAGCAACAGGGAGAATACGGAATTGCTGCTTCTCGAAGTTCGCATAAAAGGGAACGGAGTTGAGGTACGGAATTTTGCCGACTACATTATCGGTATAGACATTCAGCGGATTATAATAGACATCGCGTTCAACCGGGATTTTCCCCGCGTCGCGAATAATCTTAATGAGTTGATCCTTTGCCATCTTCATCGGGCTTGTCGCACCGGCATCGTGGGCAATTTTTTCACCGCCGACTGTTCCATCCATATCATCCGCGCCGAAGTTGAGTGCAACGGAAGCAACTTCCTCCGTCAACATCACCCAATATGCTTTGATGTGCGGAAAATTGTCGAGCATGAGCCGTGAGATTGCGATCGTTTTCAGATCATCAATCGCCGACGTGAACTGATTCTTCGGCTTGATGCCGGTGTCGCCCGGCTGAAACGCAAGCGGGATGAACGTCAGGAATCCGCCCGTTTCATCCTGCGCTTCACGCAGCTTGATCATATGAATGAGCCGCTCCTCCAGGGTTTCGATGTGCCCGTATAGCAGCGTGCTGTTCGTCGGAATTCCCAAGCGGTGCGCTGCCTTATGAACTTCAAACCATCCCTTCGCCCCGATCTTTTGCGGGAAAAGAAGTTTGCGCACGCGTTCCGAAAACACTTCGGCTCCGCCACCGGGCATCGTCCGCAAGCCGGCATCGTATAGTTGGCGCAGCACTTCCTCAATCGGCATCTTGAATCGTTTGTGGAAGAAGTCGATTTCGACAGCTGTGAATGCTTTTACATCTGTATTCGGAAATTTCTCATGGATGGAGCGCACGATATCAAGGTAACGTTCCCATGGCCAATCAGCCGGCATGCCACCCGTGATGTGTACTTCGTGAATATCGGGCGTGAGCTTCGAGAGAATTTCATCCGTCGTCATCTCGTACGCATCGGGACGTCCTCTCTTCGTCGCAAAGTCACAGAACTTGCAAGAGAGAACGCAGATGTTGGTATGCTCAATTTTCTGGTTGAGAACGAAGTACACCGCGTCGCCGCTTTTTTGTTGCTGGACGAAGTGCGCCATCTTGCCGATCGAAAGGACGTCGTTCGTCCGGTACATCATCAATCCGTCCTGAAGCGACAGGCGCTCGCCCCGTTGAATTTTCGCCCAGATTCCGGCAAGTGAGCTATCTCTGAAATGAAATTCTGATATCATTGGTTTTCCTGATCCACAAGTAGTATTTGAAGAAATATAAAGAAGTTCCTAATCTCTATCAATTGACATCGCTTCGGCTTCGTCCAAATCCGTTTGCTCGAATGAAATTGCATTTGGGTTCAGAATGTGTATTTTGTCTTCTGACCTTCTGTTCACTTCAAAAACAATCGAACTCAGAAAGTTTTTATCTGCCATGCCGAGTGTGACTCTTCAATAAACTCCCTTTACTTCCACCATCAAAGGAGGCCATCTTATGAACCGTTTTCTACCACTGCTGCTTCTCGGAATCGCAATAATGATTCCGACAATTCTTGTTGCGGGTGTTTTCGCCTCCGGAATTCACTTCACGAATCCCGATAGCACAGCATTCGACGGAAGCGTGACCGATGGAACAGGCTTGCGGATCAACTTCGTACTCAGCGACACTGCCAGCAGCGTTGTGATCAGAATTCAGAATTCCGTCACGAACGTTACTATCCAGACAATCAACCTCACGAACGTCACGGCGGGTTGGAAGTCGACAATCTGGACGGGAACGGGCGCTCCTTCAGGCTCCGCGAGTTATTATGCGTCTATCACTGCAACCAGAACACCGCGTTCCGCCACGAACTACAAACTTTCACGGTTTATCTTCACCGGCCAAACTGGATTTAATATCTTCGCCCGCGGGGTTGATGTCGTCCGTAATCAAGCAAATCCAAACTTTGGTTTCCTGTATGCAGCAAACGCCGGTGGGCCAATCGGTCGCGGCATAGCGCGCTACACCGCCACGGGTGATGCGGCCGGAACAGCCTTTCCAAACCCGTTCCTCACGAACTCGGCAACAAATACGAGCGGCATTAGCTGGAGCAACGACATCTCAGCACCTGTTCACTCGACAACCGATGAGCTTGGCAGAGTGTACGCATCAGATTTTCCGCTGGGGGAAATATGGAGAATGGATAACAACACTGCCGTCCCCAAACGAATCATCCGCGTTGCAGAGCCCAAAGGGCTTGCAGTTGTTGGATCAGGAGCAAATCTAAAAATTTATATTGCTGCGGGCGGGTTCGTCTATCGGGCGAACATTGGGACGAGTGACACGCTGACAACTCCATTGCAAACAATTGCAAACCTTGGCGGGAGTGTCCGTGATGTTATTTTTGATGATGAGGGATTTATGTATGCCACCCGCCGGTCGGGTACCGGGTTTGAGGGAACTGCAGGCGGAGTAACATTTCGATTTAATATTACGGGAACCCTGCCGGTTACCGAATCAGATGCTCTCCTGACTTTTGCGTGGACGGGGTTCCCTATAGGACTTGGGCTCTGGAGCGGGACCAACCTTACATCCGCTGAGGACGATATACTGTACGCAACGCAGCGAAGCGCGTCAACGACAGATCCGCCGGGTATCTATCGAATGATCGACCTTACGACATTCTTTCCCACGCGTGAACATCTCTTCAGACCAAGCGATGTCCCCGGCGGAGGTGGCGGAGACATAAGCGCCCGGGCTGACCTTACAGTCGATCCGAGCGGCAACGTGGTATTGTTTGAGAATGGAAACGAAGAGATCATTTACCTTGAACCACCAGCGCCTTCGCCTGTTTCGTACACAACCAAGAGCGCTGTTCTATTCAGCCTTGGTACTTCGTCAGTCGAACTTGATGAGGGAGTTCCGGTCAGATTCGAACTCAAGCAGAATTATCCTAATCCATTCAACCCCACAACAACTATCGAATTTTCGCTGCTCAAGTCGGGTGTAGTAAGTTTAAGGGTCCACGATATTCTTGGAAAGGAGATTGCGACCCTTGTGGAGGGAATGACGGAGGCGGGAAATTATCGGGCAACATTCAGTGCAGACAGGTTACCGAGCGGTACATATTTTTATACGCTGAGAACTGCTGAGTTCTCGCAGACGAAAAAATTATTGTTGATGCGGTAGGGTCGAAAAGAATAGAACACGGATGAGATTGACGATCCCTTAGTGAAGACCGGTCTCATCCGCGTTCTAAATTACTTCCAATAGCTGTCCCACTTTTCTTGCACTTTTCTCTTCACGTCGTCCGTCATCCTCAGCGGTTTGGGATATCCTTCCTTCCATGTTGCATCAATTCCCATAACACCTTGGTAGATCGGGCTGATGCCAATCATTTTCTGTTCGGTGAAAATTACGTCACGCTCACAATCGAATCGGGTAAACACTCCCCAGATATAACTCTCTTTGTCCCGTATATCAACGTCATCGCTTACAGCCGCTATGAGCCGGACATCAGCAAGTTCCGGGAGTGCGACAAGCTTCTGAATGATTTGCATTCCGATAGTTGGTTCAGGGTTCGGAGTTTGAGATTCGGCTTTACTTCTGCCAACCATTTCTACTTTCACCAATAAGAGAGTATCATGCATAAAATTGAAATCAATAATCCGTCTGTCGAATGATCGAAGAGATTCAATTCGGGACTTCGTCTCAGCCCGGCTTTTTTCCCGAACCTGCGACCCCGAACCCCCACCCTCTTTTCTCGTCGCATCCACAATCATCTTGCTTCCCAGGTTCATCTTGAAACTTGTGAAGTCGAGCGTATCGAGCGGGACTTTCGGGATCATCACAAAATCATAATGAGGATCGAAATTGTCCCGAACACTTTTCATCACAGCATCGAAGTCCTTTACGTTCACTCCTTCAGATACGAGGATAATACACTTCGTAAGAGAAAGCTGGGACATCCCCATCAAGCCCAGTGCAGTCTTCATCGCCTCTTTCTGATAACGCTGATCCACTGCGACGACAAGAAGATTGTGAAAACCCGCTTCGTAGTACGCCCACATCCCCGTTATTTCGGAATGGATGAGTTTCACGAGCGGCCCGAGAATCTGCTGCGTTGCGTCGCCGAGAAATTTATCTTCCTGGGGAGGAATTCCCACAACGGTTGCCGGATATATTGCGTTCCGCCTGTGCGTGATTTGTTTTAGATGGAAGACAGGAAATTCGGCGGCATGCGAGTAGTGGCCGAAGTGATCACCGAATGGACCCTCCATCCTTCGTTCATGTGCAGGGACAATACCTTCCAGTACAAATTCAGCGTTCGCCGGAACCTGAATTGAAAGAGATTTCGCTTTCACAAATTCAGTCCGTTTGCCGCGAAGGAAGCCGGCAAACATTGCCTCGTCGATATTCTCCGGAAGTGCCGCAATCGTTGCAAGCAACAAAGCGGGATCCGTTCCCAGTGCAACGACAAGCTCAAAATCTTTTCCAATCTTCTCTGCCTGATAATAGTGAAAGCCGCCGCCTTTTTGAATTTGCCAATGCATGCCTGTCGTCTCTTTGTCAAACACATGCATGCGGTACATCCCCATGTTGCGTTTGCCATTGCGCGGATCGTACGTGACAACCTGCGGCAGCGTGATGAACCGTCCGCCGTCTTCAGGCCAGCATGTCAGAACCGGAAGTTTATTGGGATCCGGCTGCTCGACTATTTCCTGAACGAGAGCAACTGATACATTTTTGTTTGGTGTTTTAAGGAACCGGCCAACGATTGATTTGTGCTTGATGAGTGCGGAGGGTTTTGGCGGCAAAGCATCCATCATAAAATTGATGAGCTCATTGCCAAGTTGTTCGGGATGTTTGTTGAGTGCAAGCTCGCACCGCCGATCACTCGCCATCGCGTTGATCACGACAGGATATGCTGATCCTTTAACATTCTAGAACAGAAGTGTCGGCTTCCCTTCTTTAATTGCACGTGTCGCAATCTCAGTTATCTCCAG
>JBKJJX010000052.1:0-14434 GCA_046597825.1 Bacteroidota bacterium
ATAGGCACCAAGTTTGATGTCCACGTTCTTCGGAATGTTGTCAACCCAATAGCGGACCATGTTGGTGGAAATCCAGCGCGACATTGTGCCTGTTCCCGTCTTCACGATCTTTAACGAGCGCGGACTGCCGCCATATGCTTGATCGGATGCCCACGTCAGTGTTGCTCCGCCCGCTTCGGGATTCCACAACGATGGCTTGCCGCTTTCGAAGCCGCCGTTGGGCAACACGTTTGTATTCTGACTGAATGCAATAGTGGCACCCAGCAGAAAAAACATCGAAATGAGGACACGAGTATGACTTCTCATGGCGCATCTCCTTTTTGTTAGTGTATGAAATGTGGATTAGAAACTTCGATTCCGCAAACAATTGATGCGTGCGGAAGGGAATCTTGTTAAGCCGTTCCGGATGAAACGGCGCCGGAAGTCCCCCCGGCATCGCCCGCGACTATCTTGCCTGTGGTACTTCGGACGATCAATTCAACCGGCACAAATGTATTTACTATCAAAGTAGATTTTGTCTTGAACACATCGACGAGGCGCTGTACGGCAAGAGCTCCCATCTCCTCTTTAAAAACCTTTACGGTGGTAAGCGCAGGTTCCATATGTACGCTTGCTTCAATGTCATCAAACCCTATCAGCGAAAGATCGTCGGGAATATTGATGCCTCGTTGCTTTGCAAACTGTATGCATCCCAACGCCATCGCATCGTTGGCGGCAAAGATCGCCGTCGGCTTTTTTCCTCCTTCGAACATCCGCCGGGTGGCGGCTGCGCCGTTGCGTATGGTTGTATCATCTTCGTCTGTTATTTGCAATCGCTTATCCGGAACGATCCCATGTTCGACAAGCGCTTCCTTAAAGCCGAGAAACCGTTCTGCAATACTTGGATGGGCTATGTCGCCGCCGATAAATCCAATTTCGCTGTGACCGGTCGCGACAAGATGCTTGACCGCAAGATGTGCACCTCTCCGGTTATCAATCATAACGGAAGAGAATCGTTTGCGGGGAAACATATAGTCAACAAGCATAATGGGGATATCAAGACGTTGGATGTAATCAACCAGCTTGCCTGGACATTTTCCGGCAATGATTACTCCGTCGACATTTCTCTCCAACAAGAATCGGGGGATTGAGTCCGGCTCCCGGAAATTATTTCCAACAGTTGTGAGAAGGATATAGTAGTTGTGGAGCCTTGCTTCGAATTCCGTCCCGAGAAAAATTTTTGTATAGAACGGTTCTAGCCTTGAGAAGTGATCGTCAGAAACGATGAAACCGATGTTGCCGCTCTTCTTCGATGCTAAACCTCTTGCAGCACGGCTCGGATGGTAGGAAAGCTCTTCAACAATCTTCAGAACTTTTTTTCGCGTCTTTTCGCTTGCGTAGCCACTGTTATTGATAACGAGAGAGACGGTTGAGAGAGAAAGTCCCGCTTCTCTTGCTACATCGTTAATTGTGGCTCTTTTCTTCAAAGATCAATTCCGATTATCGTCTGTATATCGAAGCGATTATATCAAATAAACCCAAAAAACGTCAAAATCAATTAATTTCGCAAGCTAGCCAGTTAAATTGGGACGCAATAACAATATTTTATCGAAACGCTTCGATAAAATACCACAACGAGTGGAAAAGGTCAAGTGATTCAGAAAATTAATATGAGAGCAAAAATCCAATGGTTAGACTTTGTAACCTTATAGAGATGTGAAATTCTATCCTATTACGAGCAGCCCGGGAATTGAGAAAGGTAAGTCGGACGACTGAGTTTCTTGCAAACATTTCAGAGCGGCTTTAGAAACACCCCCTCAACGCAAGCAAAAGAGCCTCGTGCGTCAGGTGGTGGAGGGACTGTGATAACAACGTCCGGAGTTATGAGAGTGAGTTTGAACGAGCGTTCTCTTGACAAATTCGCTGGCTGCATTTATATTACAACTGTCGTCATTTATGCAGCTACTTGCAGCGACGTTAAATAAATGCTAAAGGCGATCAAGAAGAGTCTGATTTCAAACCCTCGCCGGTAGCGGTCGGGGGTTTTTTATTTTATACAGGAGGCACCAATGAGAAGTGATATTCACCCGCCATTGTATCCGATCACATGGTGGTCTGAAGAATCGCGAACAAGGATCACCCATGACGCGGTAGTCTGCGATATATGTCTCCGGCGACCAGGTGATGGCAATGAACAATACGTTTTGGTGTACAATGGAACGTGGTCGAAAATATACTGTGACTTCTGTTTTTCGATGATGAGCAAGTACTATAGAGCGCAGGAGGCAGTCTACCATCAAGACGTCACCTGCTTCGGTCATCTGGTCTCATACATCGTCGACGGGACTGGTCTGAAAAGAGAGATTAAAAGTGAAGGTAGGGTTTGTGCGTGTTTCTCCTCGAGAGAATTATCGGACACGCCGGGCATCTGCGCGAGATGTTATGGAAATATCCCATGAGCGACGAAGCTCAATGGAGATGCACTCGGGTTACATCTCCCTTGAATTTTGTAATTGTTTGAGATACCTTGCATTCGTAATCCAACCAAGCCGCAGTAGGCGCCTGCCTTTTGGTGTCCGTTGCATCCCCAAAGTAGAAAAATCTCTTTCTCTACTTTGGATGTTCCGTGCATCGGTGAAAACCTGTTGAAAATTCCGACCGGGGAATTCTTTGTCCTCTCGACGCACGTAATGCCACGTGTCGTAACGCACGGGATACAAAATCGTTTACCGTCCGGGTGCCGGACTTTCACAAGGGTGTGCCTGAGACAGAGAGATGAAACAGAAACGGCTCCGGGATTTCTCCGGGAGCCGTCGGATCGGCGCTACCACGCCGGTGTTGTCAAACTGCATGTGCAATATACAAGGCATCTACTATCAGCTCCGCATGGTTGATGCCTTCTGTTTTACCTGTGCATTTCGTATACTTTCTCTATGTACGTTCTCATCATAGAAGATCAAAAGAAGGTGGCTCGCGCCCTGCAAGAGGGGTTGCGAAGAGAAAATATTGATGCCACGATTGCTCTGGACGGCGAAGAGGGATTCTTCCTCCTTCAGTCGGAGCACTTTGACCTCGTCCTTCTTGACCTCGGCCTTCCCAAGCGTGATGGCATCGAGATACTTACGGCGATCCGGAAAAAGAAAATGAATCTCCCCGTGCTAATTCTTACGGCACGCGATACAATCGAAGATCGAGTGCTCGGGCTTGAAAGCGGTGCGGATGACTATCTAGTGAAACCGTTTGCTTTCCCCGAACTGCTGGCGCGCATTCATGCTCTTCTGCGGCGGAGCCAGCAGGTGCACGGGACAAGGCTGCAACTGGAGAATCTTGAACTGGATTTGACTACGAGGCGCGGTTCACGCGGAACAGAGGTTCTCAGTTTAACCTCAAAAGAACTTGAACTGCTTGAATATTTGATGAGGAACAAAGACAACATTGTTTCACGCGAGATGCTTGCTCGTGATGTCTGGAAGGCAACAGCACGCGCAACTCCGCTGGATAACGTCATTGACGTTCACATTGCCCACCTGCGCAAAAAGATCGACGGGACTTTTCAGACAAAACTTCTCCATACCGTACGGGGCGTTGGCTTTATCATGAGCAAGAACAAACAATGAGAATTCCAATCTTCCAGCACATTCGTGTCCGGATAACATTATGGAATATCCTTGTGTTCGGGGGAATCCTCGGTTTCTATACAATCGGAATGTCCTGGTTTTTTCTCTATACACTGAACCACCAACTTGAGGCGGGCCTCAAAGAAGACCTGGAACTTGTCGAGCAGATGTTAGCCCAAAACCCGCAGGGGCCGTTCACGCTCGATGCTCATGAGGCAGAGTCGGGCCACTTGGAGCGATTTCTTGAAATCTGGTCTGGCAACGGGAAGTTGCTCTACCGAAGCAAGACGCTTGGCGAAACGACACTCGGTGAGATTCCCGATGCGCAGGAGCGTAGAGGGGAATTACAAACACGAACCGTCGCACTCATCGATGGAAACCAATTACGCGTTGCCTCGAAAGTCTCAGCGTTCAACGATCACATGTACGTTATCAGGCTCGCGGTCAGCGAAGCAGAGTACTTCTCGGATACCCGCCGCTTCATCATTATCCTCTTCGTTGCGATTCCCTTCGGGCTTGCGCTGCTCAGTATCAGCGCCTATCGCATGGCACGACGCGTCCTAAAACCGATTGAAGTCATGGCGGCAACATCACAGCGTATCAGCGCACATGACTTGGACGAACGCATCCCGGTGAAAAATCCTCATGATGAATTGGGACATCTGGCCATTGCTTTCAATGAATTGCTCACACGCGTACAAAGAAGTTTTGAAGAACTCAAGCGGTTTACTGCCGATGCGTCGCACGAACTGCGAACCCCGCTGACCGCAATTCGAAGTGTCGGCGAAGTCGCGTTGCAGTCAGCACAAACGACGGAGGAATATCGCGAAGTCATCGGCAGCATGCTCGAAGAAAGCAGCCGGCTGACACATCTTGTGGATAGCCTTCTGTTCCTTTCCCGAGCCGATGCAGGAAAGCACGAACTTCACCTGGAGGAAATGGATGCACTCCACTTCGTGCGTGAAACGATTAACTTGCTAAGTGTGCTCGCTGAAGAGAAGGAACAGCAACTCATTGTGGAAGGCAAAACAGGAATGCCTCTTCTGGCCGACCGCACACTCCTGAGTCACGGACTGATGAACCTTCTCGACAATGCAATCAAGTTCTCGCCGGTTGGATCGAAAATCGTGGTAACTGTACATCAGGACGAAAGCGAAACAACGCTGATCGATATGGCCGACGCCGGCCCCGGGATTCCAGAGGACGAACAGGATCGCATCTTTGAGCGCTTCTACCGCGTGCACCAGAGCGGCGGACCCGGCTCCGGACTTGGGCTCGCAATTGCTCGCTGGACTGTCGAAGCACATGGCGGCGTGCTTACTGTACAAAGTCGGACAGGTTCAGGCTCGACCTTTAGCATTACTCTCCCGAAACCTCCTCGCAACCTTAAGCACTCTTAAGGAACTCTTCAGTTGTACCACGAGTAACTTCTCGCCAAATTTCTGCGGTGGAAATACATCCATCGTGTGCTCAAACATTACATATGCCTGTTGCAAAATCACTCGAAATCTGGACAGCACAAACACTGTGCGACATCGGTATTCTCGTCTCTCTTGTCTCGTTTATGCTCCACATTGGCCGACCATACTTCGAACGGATTCTCAACAGGTTGACGCTTCGCGTGGCAGTCGATCTCTGGTGGCTCATATACGTTGTTCTGCGTGACGGGACATTACTCGCTGCTGTCCTGTTGGGCTTGCTGCATTTGAACCTTGATCTTATGGCGGATATAAAAATAGGTTTGCCGTTTGTTCCACTTGGTACAGTTGCGCTTTCCATTGCCCTTGCGACAAAAGTCTTTCGCAATGCTGAGGACCTCAACCGGTCGTTTCTGCTGAGCACGTATTGGGTGATCCTCGGCTCCTTTCTGAATATGATCGGCTACGTGCTCATCATGGAGGCACCGGGCGCCGAGTATAAGACGGTTACACCGATCTGGTCAGTCCTTCGATCCTTGCGCTCCAATGAGAACCCTGAACTTTCGATATGGACATTCTACTTTACCTTCATATTGCTCTTGGTTGTTGTCGGTGTTGTTGTTGCAAAGTCGTTGCGGGCTATGTCGTTGGCAAGCAAGGAGGTCCGTAATGTACAGGCTTAAACTTGATTCAAAGCGCTGCATTTCGTGTGGCATCTGCATGGATGTTTGCTCAATCAACGCTATGGCCATGCACACTCATGCATCCAGCCGCACCGAGGGAATGACTCTCTTGCATCTTCATTTCCCTGAGTGTCAGGAAAGGCAGCCAGTAGAAATGATGACATTTCCGTACTTGGCAAACCCGTTGCGCTGTGACGGATGCTTGCAGTGCGTGAATGAATGTCCGGTTCGGGCGTTAGAACTTTTGAATGAGTACGTAAACTAATGAACCATATCCCGTCATCCCTAAGAACAGCAGTGTAATTTCGACTACATGGAAAATATGACATATAGACTTATTCTCTTTTTTCTCATTCTCTGTGCTTCAATCTTCCAACAAGGGATTGCGCAAAACACCAAGAGAGGAACTCAGGAAGCCAAAGCATGGGAAGCAGTAAATTCACTTGAGAGGCAGTCTCTCCAAAATTTTCTCAAACAATTTCCTGATGGGGAGTTCGCCAAGTCGGCAAATCTTGCTAATGAGTTGGGGGAACGAATTGATAGTATTCGTGAAAGCAAAGTGATCCCAGATTTCACTATTCCCTTTGACATGCTTGGGGCAAAGTGGATCGCATGGCAAAAAAGGTTCCCGCAAATTGGTGTCCTCGGCTGTTATGCGAAGGCAGTGACAGTCATTATCGATGAGAACGAACAAACAGATAGCGAGTATGGATGCTTCTTTCCAGCATTCAGCGGCGGCAAGACTCCCCGGTTACGAAATCTGCCGCCGGATGAGATGGGAGTTCCGGGTTGCCCCACCGGCGAAGGATCGATTCTTGCGTTTCGTACGGATGGCGTGAAATACCCTTTCACCAGAAAAGATTTACAGATTGAAACAGCGGGTGATAGCGTGGTTTTCTTTGCTGTAATAAGAAACAAAGGTTTGATCCATCTCAAAGGAACAGGAAGAGTGACGTTGCCTAACGGTAAGACGGCAATCTTGAAGTAGTCATCTCTAAACGTAAGGCCAAAGCAATACGACAAGACAATGAATAGTAGCAGCAGAAAACATATGACATTGCAACTCCCGACGATGAGCATCCTTGAAGCTTCGTCACGCACATGGATTCTCGACGCCGACAAACGACACACATCAACATCACATAATCGAGAAAGGAATACAATGAAAACAGTCTTACTCATACTCACTGTTGCGATCCTTTGCGTTTCTGTGCAGAGCATAGCTTCGGCGCAAACTTATGCCGGCTCGCAAGCCTGCCAGACATGCCATAGCAACGCGTCAATCGGTGGTCTTCAATACACAAATTGGCAAAATACACTTCACACAAAGATCCATCAGAGGCCCGATACGGTTTCGATGCGTACAGTACCAAGTTTCCAAAACGGTGACAGCATTTCGATGGGTTCAAGTTATGGTAATGCAAAAGTCTTCCTCAGCAAAACGGGCAATGACTACTTTGCTCGCCTCGGCGCCGGCGGACCGAACTACAAAATCGCTTACACGTATGGTTGGGGATATAAGCAACGTTATCTCGTGAAGATTGATACAAGCTATTACATTCTCCCGATTCAATGGAATCTGAAAGGATATCTCGACAATAGTACCGGAGGTTGGGTAACATACAATCCCAACACATGGTTCAAGGCCAATGGGGAAGTAATTCGGAAAGACTCCCTCTACTTTAGAAAGAAGTCATGGGACAAGAACTGTATGGGCTGCCATTTGACCGGCGGTAAGGTCAGCACCGTTGTTGCCGGTGCGGATACACAATGGGTGGCTTCATGGGCAAATGGAAATTCGGATCTGAACATTACGGTTGGTTGCGAAGCATGTCACGGTCCGTCAACCGGTGGTGCAGGACAGGGGCACCAAATGAACCCGACAAAGCTCATGAGCAAACAATCAAAAATGGAAGTATGCGGACAGTGCCATAATCGCGGAACATCCTACACCGGTAACACAAGCGCCGTTGGCACGCACGAGTATGGCAAAAACGAGGTTAACAACACGTACTTCAATCCAGCCGATACGACAAAGCGAATTAATCAGTTCTACAATTTCAACATCGCCCCAAATGCGACCGGTGGACGAGGTACGTGGGTTGATACAAGTGTACCGCGCCAGCATCACCAACAATATCATGACATGATAGGCTCAGCACACTATACCAATCCGTTTGTTGAAGTTACGTGCTTCACCTGCCATGTGTCTCACAGACCAACGCCGAACGGCAAGCTTGTCGTCGATTCGCTGACAGTAGGCACGGACAGATTCAGAGTCAGCAATGAAGACAATACTCTCTGCCTTGCTTGCCATGCAACATTCGGTCCGTTCGCCTCTGTGCAAAAAGCATGGGTACGAAATCCTGTCGCGTTCAAGGATTCGATTGGCAGATATGTAAATCGCCACACGAAGCATAACCTGTATGATCCTACAAACGCATTCAATTCCGGTGGTGGCGGGCGTTGCACGAAATGTCATATGACCCAGACGGCAACCACAGCGAAAGCTTTTGATATTTCGGTTCACAGCTGGGGAGTCATCTCGCCAAATCAAACGCGTCGCTATTCAACTGTTGGTACACCGTCGCTTGGCATGATTAACACATGCGCGGCGAGTTGCCATCGCAATCCATCCGGACCAACCGCAATCGTTCCCGCATTCGGGGTTGGTACTGATGCGAACATCAGCGACTGGCGCGAAGTGACGGACCTTGCGCTTGCCGATACGCTATGGCGTTACTGGCAGTCATGGGGTTTCACCGGTGTGAAAGAAGTTGCAGGCAATACCCCGGGAGAATACTCTTTATCGCAGAACTACCCGAACCCTTTCAACCCGTCAACCAAAATAAATGTTGACATCTCGAAACGTTCGGCGGTGAAACTCATTGTGTACAATGTGATCGGTCAGGAAATTGTAACACTGATGGGGGGAGATTTTAACGCAGGCAAGTACGAGGTCACATGGAATGGCAAAGATGGCTGGGGACAGTCTGTTGCCTCGGGCATGTACTTGTATAGGCTTGAGGTTGGCGACTTCGCAGCCACAAAGAAGATGATACTTATGAAATAGGATCAAGCAATACGCACTCGTTTTCCAGTGTCACCATGAACCCACAGGCCTTTGTTGTCTTGTGGGTTCACTGTTTGGCATATTGGTAAATGGGTGCCGATATTGGCAATGATGGACTTCAGTCCAGCTGGAAAACGACGAGCGGGCACTTCAATCTGAATTTACCGTTGTCAGCAGAATGAAATCCAAAAGCATCTCAATGACGGATTCAATCTGTATTCCGGGTTGCGGTCCGCAAAAATGAAGAGATCCTACTGGCTCAATCTGCAGGCAATGGTGCAGAACCGTTGTACCGAATACCGCAACAAACGCAAGAACATTAGCCGGTGGATGATTTTACTTCATCAAAATCATTCTTTTTGTTTCAGTCAATCCGGCGCTTTGAAGTTTGTAGAAGTACACACCACTCGAAAGCCCACGCCCATCAAATGTCACGGAGTAGCGGCCAGACTGCAACTGCTCATTCACCAATGTTGCCACTTCTTTTCCAAGAAGATCATACACTTGCAAAGATGCAAAACCGCGATTCGAAGTCTCAAAACGAATTGTCGTGGTTGGATTAAAAGGATTGGGGTAGTTCTGTTCGAGCTTGAGCGCGAGGGGTTTATTTTCACGCTTTTCAATGTCAAGGATTATTTCATTCAATGTTCTTCGCCACACCCCTCCCGTTTGAGTGCCTGCAAGCAAGTTCGCGCCGGCAACACAGAGTGAAAACACGCGAAGAGATGTTAGCCCGGCGTTTACCGCCCCCCAGCTGTTGCCACTATTGGCGGTGCTGAACACACCATCGTCCGTTGAAGCCCAGAGATTCGTTCCACTCACTGCAAGTGAGTAAACGATGGGGCTTGTGAGTCCGCCGTTTGCGAGTACCCAATTTCTTCCGTTATTCGTCGAGCGATACACGCCGCTGCTTGTTCCTGCAAACAGAGTGGCGCCCATGGCAGCGAGGGAAAGAACATCATTGTTTACCAATCCGGTGTCTGCTTTTACCCAGTTCGCCCCCCCGTTCGACGAGCGGTAGGCTCCACCCCCTTGTGCCCCGACAATAATGTTCGACCCTATCACGGCGAACGAAGTCATAGTGCGGAGTACTAAACCGGAATTAGATACAACCCAGCTGGCTCCGTTGTTCGTTGAACGATAAACGCCGGCGCCGTTCGTTCCGGCGAGAAGAGTCGTTCCTGCAAAAGCGAGCGCGGCAACATCGGTGTTGGCGCCCAGTCCGCTAACGGCTGAAGTCCAACTCGTCCCGTTGTCCGTCGTACGGAAAATACCACCACGCGTTGCAACGAACGTATTCGTCCCGCTGAACGCGAACGCGGTTACATTGAGATTCGTAACGCTATCAGTGTTGATCTGAGTCCAGTCAGAGCCACCATTCACCGAATAGTACACTCCGTTTCCATACACTCCCGCAAATATTTCACTACTCGTTCGTGCCGCAAGCGTTATCACTGTTGTGTTCGCAATACCTGTATTGATTCCCCGCCATGTTGTCGCGCTATTTGACAGAATAAATACTCCGGAGCGGGTCCCCGCTATTAAACCAGAATCACTCGAAGCAACTGCAAGAGTATTCGAGTTTGGCAAACCCGAATCAATCGAAGTCCAGTTTGTTCCGTTGTCCGTGGATCGAAAGCAATTGTTGTATGTGCCTGCGATAAGGGTCGTTCCACTGACTCCGAGAGAAGACACCAGCGTATCGGTCATTCCCGAGACTACCTGAGTCCAGTTCGTTCCGTTGTTGGTGGTTCGATAGACTCCGCGGTTGTCAGTGCCCGCGAATATCGTTGTGCCGATGACCGCGAGGGAGTGAACGTTCGTGCTCGCGAGTCCGGAATTCACAGTGGTCCACACAGAGCCGCTATTTGTGGAACGGAAGACGCCGCCGGCGGTTCCAACTAAGAGCGTGGTACCATTCACAGCAAAACATTGCGCGAATGAAACAATCAGTGAGGTATCAACGGAATTCCAACTTGTTCCATTATTGGTCGAGCGAAACACGCCGTCAAGCGTTCCGGCGAAAAGAGCGGAACCGGAAACTGCAAATGCTCTGATATTGAGCGTCGAAAGGCCCGTGCTTGCCGAAGTCCAGGTTGTTCCTGCATTTAATGAACGAAACACACCGCCGGATGTGCCGGCAATGATAAACGAATCCTTTTTCGCAAAAGTATTCACGAACATGTTGGTAAGTCCGGAATCGCGCGCACTCCAACTGCTGCCGCTGTTGGTTGACAGAAACACTCCATCAGACGTGCCTGCGAATATTCGTGTTCCCTCAACTTGCAGCGCATTGATTTGCCGGCCGCCCGGCCCGTTTGTTTGCTGCCATTGGGCGTAAAGGGTTGAAGGAGATGTGGAAAGAGAAGAAAATAACGCAACGCAGATGACAAATCGCAAAATACAACTCGTTCCCCCGAAGCGACTAAACATACTTTGGACTCATCGCATCAGTACCATTTTTTTGGTTTCGACGTAATTGCCTGCGTTGATCCGATAGAAGTACGTACCGCTTGCAAGGCCTGAAGCATCGAATACGGCATTGTACTTTCCCGGACCTCGTTCACCGTTGAATAGCTCTTTCACCTGCTGGCCGAGCTCGTTGAATACGGATAACGTTATGTACGTGTCAACCGGAACATCATATGCAATAGTTGTAGAGGGATTGAACGGATTCGGATAATTTTGTTGCAGCTTGAATCGCGTGACTATCTGCTGGTCCCTCGCACCTGTGGTTCCGTTGATAATTGGCAAAGGATCGAAATGACGCAAGAGGACGGACTGCAACTCTGTTTCACTTGCACCGAACCAGCTTCCAAGGATGGCAGCGTACATCTGGCGGAAGTCAATATCGAATATGAAATCGCCAGTTGAGTCGAGCCGCGTAAAGTCCGGGTTCGGTCCTTGGAACCCGCCTATCACCCTGCTGCCAAAAAGGAACTGCGGTGATGACGAACCGTGGTCTGTCCCCTGGCTGGCATTCTCCGTTATGCGACGACCGAACTCGGAGAATGTCATCCCGACAACCTTATCAGCGACGTTCAACAATTCTACGTCGGCCTGGAATGCAGCGATCGAGCTTGCAAGATCCTGAAAGAGCGCCTGCTGACGACTCAACTGCCCCGAGTGCGTGTCGAAACCGCTCATCTGCACCATATAGATGGGCGTATTCAATCCACCGGCGATCAACCGGGCAACGATTGCAAGTTGTGTTGCAAGATTTGAGTTGGGATATGTCGTTTGATTCGTCGCGCGATCAGCAGCGTTTTTTATAACCGTCGCAAACTGGATTGCTTCCTGTTCAATTGTTCGCAAGAAGAGAAGTTCCGCGCCGGCCGGTGTGTTCGGGGGCGGATCTTCATTGAAACCTACCGTTCCTGCAATCAGTTGATAGAATTGATTCGGGTCGGTAATCGTAACTCCCATCGGACCATTTGTACTGGCAAAGCCAAGGGAAGGCGAACCCCCGATCTGCAGCGCCAGCGGTGCGGGAGTCAGAGTCCCCGGATAACTGGGATTGTTATAGAGTAAATCTCTTCCCATCCATCCTGTCCCAAGCGTTACGTTGCTATCAGTTCCACTGAGCCAGATGTCCGTCGCGCGAAAGTGAGAACGATTGGGGTTCGCGTATCCGACACCCTGTACAATTGCAAGCTTCCCGTTGTCATAGAGACTACGCAATGGCTGCAAGCCGGGATGAAGTCCCATGACGGTATTTAATTGAATGACGTTGTTCGCCGGTATGCCGATGACCGGCCTCCGCTGATAGTATGCCGCCATTCCGTGGGGAACAACCATGTTCAATCCGTCATTGCCGCCTTGCAGTTGAATGATCACGAGCGAACGCCCCGTAGTTTGAAAGGCTTTACCAATCGCCTCAAGCAAGGGAGTTCGACCGAACGCCCGGAAAGAAAATCCGCCGAGCACGATGGGCACCATCGTGGCCGTTGCCCCCTGCAGGAATTTTCGTCGTTCCATCGTCTTATCCTAATTGATACTCTGCCATTCTGAATATGACTTTTAGCAAGCCTTCAATGCGAGCGGCCGCCTGTGGATCAGAAATGTTCCAGTCGTATAGAGCGATACCCTGCAACAATGTTTCTAGCAGCATAGCTCGCCGCGAACCGGTCACGGACATCGGGATGAGATGTGCCGTGATGTCGTCCACCAATGCAGTGGCGTTGTTTGGGAGAGGAAACGACTGCGCAAATGTAATCGGGTTTGCTTTGAATCCAATATTTTGATTTGTGAGAGTGCGACCGGTGACAATGGAATCCGTATACTGATTGCGTGCAAGAAGCGATGTGGTGTTAATCCATTGACGATAACCAGGCCATCCTGCAACATTCGGCGGCTCGAACAAACTCTGTCCGAACGATTCTGCACTTGTCCGGACATAACTTGGAACGATATCCGAGCTTGCCGGGACCGGAATGCCAAGCTGGCGAATCGCACCGACAGCTCGTTCGATGGGCGAAGAAATCTCCGCGCTCATCGTGAGGGTATCGAAGAAGTGCGTGCTGTTGAAGAGCTGACGAAGCACAGGCTTCACCTCGTAATTACTGTTGCGGAACGTCGTCGCCAATTGGTCTACAATCGCTTCATCAGGTGTTTGATAGACAAAAAAGCGATACAGCTTGCGGCAGATAAACCGCGCTGTTTCGACCTGCTGGAAAATGATGTCTATTATCTGATTGCCATCAAAGTTGCCGGTCTGCCCCATAAAGGTCTTGTTGGTGTTGTCATGCCGACCCGCAGTAAAGTATGCATCAAGTCCGCGCACCTGCCAACCCGTAAATGCTTTTGCGGCATTCGTAACATCGGGCTGCGTGTAATTGCCAATGCCGATTGTAAAGAGTTCCATCACTTCGCGTGCATAATTCTCGTTCGGTGCACTCGCAGTATTTCTTATGCCATCAAGATAAATCAACATGCACGGGTCTACCGCCACAGCTTTTACCATATCCTTGAAGTTGCCCATGGCATAGCTGCGCAACAGTGCGTTCATCTTGTAGTGATATTGAGGAACCTGCACTGTCGAATACTGCGTCGCAAAATGCCCGTGCCAGAAAAGTGTCATTTTCTCTGACAGCAAGAGAGGCTGTGTGATCATCAGCCGAATCCACCACTCGCGCAACTCTCGGATCCAATTGCGGTAATTCGCTTGTTGTTGAGTAGTAAGTGTCCCGGTATAAGGCAAATTGTTGACCCAACCGGGTGCTGAAGGTGTTGGCTGATCGACAAGAAGCTGTTCGACAAGCTGGGTCAGGGTCTGGGGTGTTGCGGCATTCACCTCAGAGACTTTTGGCGCAAAAGCGGCGCGGCGGTATAAGTGACGAATTTCTTGTACGGTTAGAATTGAGGAGTTGCGAGGTACGAGTGTCGCTGGGTTGCGGAGTTGGGGGGGTGCAGAAATGTCGTTACGCGTTCTATCCGCAAGGCGATTCTGAACTCCAATGAATTCATCGTTCATGACTCCTCCCACTAATGTTACATAGAACAGTCGCTCTGACCGAAAGTTATTGCAATGCATAATCAAAGTCAACTCATCGAATTGCCTCATCAAAAATCGCGTTGAAAGTGCATCGTTGCCTCACGTGAAAATCCATTCGAAATAGGGTCACAAAATCGGGTTCTTAGCTGCGCTGCACCAATCGTTCACAG
>JBKJJX010000212.1:0-6624 GCA_046597825.1 Bacteroidota bacterium
AAAATAGCGGGCGCAACATTTGAAACCGAAGAGCTTGAACACGACCTTGAAGCCATCGTCCGGCTTTGTCATTCAATTGATTGTCCATCGGTTGTCCTTCCGTCTATTCGTGCGGTCGATTGCGGAAGTAAGGATGCATTCAAAGATGCTGCATTGAAGATGAATTACATCGCAAGCCGGTGTAAGAGAGAAGGGATAGCATTTCTTTATCACACACACGGACTCGAATTTCAAATCGTCGATGGGCGTTCAGGCATTGACTGGCTTTCAACGTATTGGGATCCACGGCTAATCCGGCTCGAACCGGATACGTATTGGGTAGAAAATGAAGGGGTCGATGCAGTAAGTTTCATCAAACACTTTGGCTCCTGGTGTTCTTCAATTCATTTCAAGGACATGAAAGACAGGACCGGCAAGCGCGATGCGGAAGTTGGAACGGGCGTTATTGATGTTACCGGTGTTGTGAGGGAAGCTCTGAGCCATAATATGCGTTGGTTTATCATTGAGCAGGAGCAATTCAACTTAACCCCGCTGGACAGCATAAAAATAAGTTATAAAAATCTGTCTGAAATAATGATCGAAGAACGTAATCTTATTTCGAACACAATTCACGCAACCAAAAAAACATCTGCAGTATGACATCTGTTAAAGTTGAGCGGCTTAACGGTGGAAATCCGATCCTTCAAAGGATTGAATCTCATCCATGGGAGAATAAAGTTACGTTCAATCCTGCATGCGCTTTTGTTGATGACAGGAACGAACTGGCGTCAATCATCTCATCGCTCCCTTTTGGGGATGGCATAAAGCAAATTCTTTCTCAGGAACCTTCTCTGTGCTTTCTTTTGTACCGCGCTCAGGGACGGAAGACTTCGGAGTACGATTATACGCGTTCTTCGATCGGCCTCGCGGTGTTATCAGCCGATCTGAAGCTTCTTGCCCGTCACACAGAACCGGTTTTACGTCCTGATGCCGACTACGACGATCTCGGCGTAGAGGACGGAAGAATTACCAAAGTGGGCGACCGGTACGTTATGATGTATTGCGCGTATAGTTCGGCGGAGCCTGAGAATAACATCCGCATTGCGCTTGCTTCGACAAAAAATTTCGTTGAGTGGGAAAAGCATGGATTGCTCAAAGGAGAGTTAAATATGTTGCATAACAAAAATGCCATGTTATTCGATGGTCGGATAAACGGTAAATACCTCATGCTTCACCGTCCGATGCAAGGGTCAAATGCGATGGCAATCCATTGGGCGGAAGCGGATGATGTTTTCGGCGAGTGGAGGTCCCGCGGGGTTCTTCTGCAGCCGATTCGAAACGACGAGTTTATCGACACGTGGGTTGGCGGAGGGGCGCCGCCGTTGAAACTGCGCGACGGCAAATATCTTATTATCTACCACATCGGAAACCGAAAAGCAGACACGACGCGCGAATACGATCTTGGCATCGCACTCGCTGATACTTCAACATCTCTGCGAATCATCAAGCGCAACGAACCATTGCTGCGCCCTGAAAGTCTTGCGGAAACGACCGGGGATGCTGACCTGGGAGTGAACAACGTCGTCTTCATTTGTGGAGCTTTTTTTCGTGAGGGAGATTTGTGTTTTCCGTATGCGGGTGCCGATAGTGTGGTCCTTGGCGGCATGATTGCAGACCTGGAGAAGCAGATGCTTCAACTATAGACAACCGTAAGCACCTAGCAGTTTGTTTTGAGTTTTTGTTTATGATTGTTTGTACTGCCATTTACTTTTAGAGCTGCTGTTTATTCTTCCTCTTTCAGGCACAATCAAAACACTTCCTACGCAGAATATCCTTGTGCGTCTTCTCGTTTCTTGGTTGCAACTATCAATTTCGTTCCCGAACTTAATCCATCCGTTGCGTAATGCAACAATCCATACTATATCCTGAAAGTAACATTCCGATCGATGGCAATTCAATCAACGATAGCGAATATTTTTATCGACCTTATTCCCGATATGTGTTTTGTCATTTCGGAAGACCGGATGGTGTTAGCCTGCAACCAATGCGCCCGCGACCTTCTTCAAATGCCTGACCTTTCTGTTCAGCAGGTCAATTTTTACGATTTGCTCACGGCCGATTCACCTAAACCCCTGTTGGCAGTTCTTAGAACGAAAGAAGAATCACCTGAGGCTGAAGTAAGGTTCAAAGGTCCTGAGGGACACGTCATCGATGCGATGCTATCCATTAAGAAAATCACCGGTCCGGATAAACACTTTCTATACGTCATTGCCCGTGATGTTTCGGAGTCGAAAAAGAAAGAACTTGATTTGCTAAGGTTTTCCAACGTAGTTCATTATACCGTCAACCCGATTCAAATTACTGATGCGAGAGGGAAGATGGTATATGTGAACCCTGCCTTTGAGAAGTCGACGGGCTATTCCAAGGAAGAGCTCATAGGCAAAAATCCCAGCATGGTATCGAGCGGGAAATACAGCAAGGAATTCTGGGCAAAGGCATGGGCCATCATCAGTGCAGGAAGAATTTGGCAGGGCGAGATAGAAAATAAACGGAAGGACGGTACATCACTGTTCACTCAAGTGCTAATCTCGCCCATCGTTGATCCGGACGGAAAAGTCGTCGGCTACCTCGGTTCCCATCGTGATATTACAGAGCAGAAACAACTCGAACAACAACTCATGCATTCACAAAAAATGGAGAGCATGGGAACGCTTGCCGCCGGCATTGCACATGAAGTGGGCAATCCTCTTACATCCATTTCTTCAATCGTACAGGTTCTTCAGCGGACGGTTGATGATGAGTATGCGAAAGAAAAACTGGGACTCGTTCAATCACAAGTCCATCGAATTACAAAAATTATCCGGGACCTTGTCGATTTCTCTCGGCCGTCGAATTACAGGCTTCAGCCGACCAACATTGTGAACAATGTGCAAGAGGCAGTGGAGATTGTGAAAATGTCACGGAAATCGAGCAAAGTAAAATTCTCTATTGAGGTGAAGGATGAAATTCCGCTTCTTTCACTCGTGCCCGACCAGATCTCACAGGTATTTATCAACATCTTGCTAAACGGCGTGGACGCGATCGAAGAAAAACAGGGGACTATCACTGTTGTGGTGGATCGTGAACATGATGCAGTACGGGTGAGTATTACCGACACAGGTTCGGGGATTGCCGAAGAAGACCTGCCGAAAATCGGCGAGCCATTCTTCACAACGAAGCCGGTAGGAAAAGGAACCGGTCTGGGGTTATGGGTAAGTCAGGGTATCATAAAAAGTTTTCGCGGCGATTTGCGTCTTCGCAGTGTACGCGGCGAGGGCACAACATTTTCTATTGTACTTCCTCTGAATGGAAAGGAATAACATGGCTGAATCAATTCTTGTTGTTGATGATGAAGAAATTATCCGGGACTCGCTTTCGTTTGTGCTAAAGAAAGAGGGGTATGTTGTCCAGCAAGCAGAGAATGGCCGGGTTGCACTGGATGCAATCAAGGAAGGCTCGTTTGATCTGGTCATCACCGATCTTGAGATGCCGGAAATGAAAGGCATTCCCCTTCTTGAACATATCACATCCATCAGCCCGGAAACGCTCGTCGTGATCATTACAGCATACGGATCGATTGAAACCGCCGTTGCCGCGTTGCGAAAGGGAGCGGTAGACTACATTCTTAAGCCGGTTGAATTTGACGAGATGCTCGTAAAGGTGAAGCGCCTGCTTCTGCAACGTCGTCTCCAGACAGAAAACAAATTGTTGCGAAGCGAGCTGCACAAGGAATACGACTTTGCTAACATTATCGGTAAAAGTCCGGCGATGCACCGCATCTTCGACACGATTAAAAAAGTAGCCGAGACAGATGGAACAGTGCTCATTACGGGAAAAAGCGGAACAGGAAAGGAACTGATTGCACGCGCTCTTCACTACAACAGCAAAAGGAAGGACCGGCCGTTTGTTACGGTCAACTGCGGAGCCATTGTTGAGAATCTCTTCGAGAGCGAGCTCTTTGGCCACAAAAAGGGATCGTTCACCGGAGCCTCGATGGATCGCGTCGGATTTTTCAAAACCGCCGATAGCGGAACAATTTTTTTGGATGAAGTGAGCGAAATTCCATTGCACTTGCAGGTCAAACTCTTGCGCGCAATCGAACTAAAAGAGATTACGCCTGTTGGCACCTCCCATCCGTTGACTGTCGACGTGCGCATTATCGCCTCGACGAACCGCAACCTGGAAGACTTTGTGAAGGAAGGCAAATACCGCGAAGACCTTTTTTATCGATTGAATGTTGTGGGCATTGAACTTCCTCCGCTCAGCGAACGTGTAGACGATATCCCTCTTCTCATCCAACACTTTGTGACCAAGTATGCCAACCAGATGAACAAAAACGTCAAAGGTGTGGACCACGATGCGATGAAAATCCTGCTGGCGCACGGCTGGAAGGGTGAAGTCCGCGAACTGGAAAACATAATTGAGCGGGCAATTATTTTTTCGGAAGGAGAATATATAACGACAAAGGAATTGCCCCAGCTTGCCGAACAACCTCATGACATTTACTCCTTTGGCGGACTAAAGCCGCTGAAAGAGGCTGTTGCTGATTTTGAACGTCAATACATTTCCCATATGCTTCGACTCAATCCTGACAGAGAGGATCTGGCGCGTTCGATGGACATCAGCCTTTCAAGTCTCTACCGGAAAATTAAGGAGTTGAAAATACCTTCTCAGGGTTGAGAATTATTCTCACCCCTTTCCTACAAATTGGAAGTCTTTCGCCGCTCTCACCGTCATCTCCGATAAATCTTTGATTTTGGACGATCAGCGTTCTCAATTGGTGCGTCAGTGCCTCTTTCTCTGGCACATTACTTGAAATTGTTCTCCATGGGTAGCGATCATCCATTGGAAGAGCATGATAAATCTAAAAAAAATTCTTATTCCCACCGACATGTCGGATCATTCCCTTGCCGGCTTTGAACATGGATTGTCTTTCGGGCTTCTGTACAGCGCGAAAGTGTACGTCCTGTACGTTGCACCCGAACTTCCCTCGATGCCGGGACTCTATGGAGTTGAAGCAAGCACTCCCTTCCAATCCGTCCGGACAGAAGAAGAAAGTGTAGCAAAACTCAACCAATTTGTCGCGCAACATTTCGGAACTGACAGAAAAATTATTTCTGTGGTACGGCGCGGCGTCGCCGAGAATGAGATAATCCGTTTTGCCGAGGAAGAAAATGTAGACCTGATTGTTCTGGCGACGCATGGATGGACCGGGATGAAGCACATCCTATTGGGAAGCGTGGCGGAGAGATTGGTGAGACATTCAACAATTCCCGTTCTGACCGTAAAGCCGGTACCCATGCAGGAAGAGATGGTGCGCAACGAGGATCTGGAAAAGGCATTGCATTTCCGATGATAATGTTCAGGAAGGTGATAGTCCGTGACTCTTGACGTGCAACAAAAAGGGCGTAATGCGCTTCAGGAATCTGACACGAAGATGCCTGCTGTGGATGAGAAGAAGAAGACAATTCTCATTTATAGCCCGGATCTGAATTTCTGTTTCAGCCTCGCAATGCTGTTTCAGAATAAATTCAACGTCATTACAACAACAGACCCGCTGACGCTTGAATCTTTCGTTGTCCATCATTCTGCTAATCTTCTGATTGTTGATGCCGCGCCGTCGGAAAAGATGCGTGAACAAATGCACGCGCTGAAGCAATTGAATCACGAACTGCCTATTATCGCGTTGTATGTGTACAGTGCACGGGGGGCTCATCTTGATCAGGATGTTCGTAAAGAAGTAGATTCGGTATTTTATAAGCCGTTCGATCTTCCGGCCGTGTCCAGGCGTATAAACGATTTACTTTCTACGTAACAAGTCCATTTGCCTAAATCCGCGATCTTTTTTGCCCTGAAATTTCCCGCAAATAGAAATCTCTCTCATTCTTTGGAAAAAAAACTACATCCATATGCCATAATGTGGCAAGTTTCAACAATTATTGCTTTGGCATGTCAATTGGACTAAATAAATAGGTTTCTGGTGGGTCATAATGAACTGAAGTCCATTGTACTTTTGAATCCGACATTTATGAAGCAAGTATGCCTAAGTTTTCTCCTCACATCGATATTATTGTTCTTCTCGGCAGCCGCTTTTGCCGCTGGGGCAGACGCATGCCTCATATGCCATGCGGATAAATCTCTTACACAAGAAAATCACGGACATGTGCGCTCACTTTTTGTAGATGGAAAAGCTTTTGGCCGTTCTGCTCACGGCGACCTTGAGTGTATCACCTGCCATGAAGGTTTTCAAGCAGATCAGCTTCCTCACGCCAGGAAAATAAAACGGGTTGAATGTTCTTCATGTCATGCCGACCATCAATTTGTTGATTACAAATTGAGTGTACATGGAACAATGAAAAACGGGCGCCCTTCGGTAGAGTGCTCAGGTTGTCATACCACGCATGCGATTCAAAAGATCAGCGCCATACCTGCCCCTGAAAAAAAGCAATTCACAGAGCACATTTGTGCAAAATGCCATGCGGACGTCAACAAAAAATTCATGGCATCTGATCATGGTGCGGCATTGCGTGCCGGAACGAAAGGAGCACCCACCTGCGTTGATTGCCTCGGCGAGCTCGGAGTCCTTTCTCCAACCACGGAAGGAGC
>JBKJJX010000307.1:0-15490 GCA_046597825.1 Bacteroidota bacterium
CAATAGTTTCTCATCTATCACCCGGATAAAATATTCTTTCATTTGCGTTTCGGTATATCCCACCTTCTTTAAGCTGCCGATACAGATTGGATGGATGGGGACTTGGAGCGTAAGAAACGTTTCTGTTCCGTGTGATGGATAAAGAGGAAACGAATCGTACAAGTAAGAAAACTCCGAGGAATAATCAAAAACCACTTTGTCAATTGCACGTGCGAGCGCCGGATTCCAAATACCAAACGGCGCTACAAATCCTTTTGAGCTAAGACCGACCTGCTGCAGCTTTGCCTTTGCCTTTGCAATATTTTTGAGATTCGCATCGTAATCCTCAAACGTCAGATGTTCATAACAATGAACTCCGATTTCCTGCTTCGTAAGAAATGCTAAATGCTGAAGCCATTCTTCATGGCTCTTCACATCAATAAACCAGGACATTCCGATGTCGTGTTCGAGGGCGATATGGTAGAGCTGATCGACCTCTTCCCTGCTACCGCCGTCCGTGTCGATGCGGAAGCAAAACAAATTCTTCACGCCGTTCGGATAATACCAGAGATGCACGTACGGAAGGTTGCGCATTCGGAAGAGATACTCGAATGCCCTGTGCAGAAGGTGCCTCACTTCGCCCTTCCCGACAGCCGAAATTCTTTCGGACGGAAGGCGCTCACGGACTGCATAGAAACTCTTGTTCGCCACGCGGATATCCGTCATCGCATCGACCGGATCGAAGGGAAGAATCACGGCAAAGCCGCTATTGAGCGATCCCGCAAAAACTCCAAACGTATTTGCCTGAGTGCGTAAACAATTTGCCTCACGGGGAATCTCACCCTCAACCGAAAGGTCGAGCAATTGAACGTCAGGAAATACTTCATCGTGATCGGAGAGAAGATAATCCACCCGTTCCCTTCTGCTTGTCGTTCCGCTCACTCCATCCAGGTGACCGGCAAAACCAAGTATTGCCCCACCGCCGGACAAATACTTTTCCACTTGCAATACTTCTTCACGACTCAGTACACGGTTCACAATCACAACAGCATAGCCATCGTCAATCCGTCCGGAGGGAATAAACTGGAACGGCACTCCTTCCTGTGCAAGCAGTTGTTCCCACATGGGCGATTGACCTATTACTCCCACCTGTAACGTCATAAGAATCGTTCTCGCAGAAAAAAGATTTCATCGATGGATATACCTTTGAGAAGCCATAATGCGGAGGCAAAGATAATCAACCCGATGGGTACCGCAACGAACATCGTCCATGAATTCAGAAGAAGCAATACTCCCAGCATAAGCATCCCCGAAACCAATGCGGGAGTGAACACCTTCCACAACTTCTGAAATGTTCTCACCCGCTCCTTCATAACCAACATTGCGGTGATCGTGCCTTCACCGATCGCTACCGCTGCGCTGGCACCTGCCACGCCGTAGAACACAGAACAAATCAGACACAAAACGATTAACACTGCAGTCCCCAACGCCATGGTTCGAAGGTATTCAGCTTCCCGATTATCTGCAATCATCATGGTCATGAACACTGTGTTCGTAACGCTGAAGAGAAAATACAAAAGCAAAATCTGGAATGGTATCGCTGCACCTGTAAAGTCCACTCCATACACGAACTGCACTGCTTGTCCGGCGAAGACACTTCCTGCAATAACAACCGGGATCGACACTGCAAGTACGATCTTCAACCCAAGAGAGCCCGAGCGTTTGAACTGTTCCATGTCGCTTGCACGATGACGTGAAATAACCGGAAAGAACATCGCATAAAACACACGATCGATCATCAATGCAAAGAATATGAGTTTCATTGCGGCGTTAAAGAGTCCTGCAGCCTGCGACGATACTATCGCACCAACAATCAACACCGGCACATTCATTATCGTTTGAGCAAGAAACGACGAAATGCCGAGCGGAATGCTCTGACGAACGAGATGCTTCCATTCATCAAAGCGAATTGCAAATTGAAACGCCTGACTGTTACGCGCATAGAGCAGAAACAGCCCTGCTGCAGCAACAATGTTTGCAAGAAGAAAAGCGATTGCAGTCAACACAATGTCACCGCCGGAGCGGACAAGGAATGCAACAGACAGAAGATACGTTCCCGCCACAACTACTTTGCTACCCGCCGATGCAACAAGTCTCTCACGCCCCAGAAAATACCAATCCAGCGAAAGGGCCATCGGGATTGCCGAGAGTGAAAAAATAAATACAGTCCAGGCGGTTGATGAGGGATAAACAAATCCCCAGGAAATAATCCCAACAATCAACACGCATACTATTGCAAGAGAAGTACGAAGTGAATTAACATTGCTGACGTAGCGTTCCGTGCTATCGCTTGAAGCGGCAACGTGCCGCGTCCCGGCAATTTGCACTCCGGGACTCGACAGCATTGCCGCATAACTAAGCACTGAGAATCCAACGCTCATTGCCCCAAACCCGGATGTACCGAGAATTCTGGCGAGATATGCGTTCGCACCAAACCCCAACAAACGACTGAGTATATCAGAAGATGAGACTGCGAGAATATTTCTGAGGGCCTTTTTCATTTGGTGAGTTCGGCAATAACGTTCAGAAGCGCATGGTCCCGCTGTTCAACTGTAAATCGTGTGAGGATTCGCTGCCGGGCTTTCGCACCCGCGCTTGCAGGAGAAGCCAGCGCCGCACGCAGAGCTTGCACTAACGCATCCTGATCACGATAGGGAACTTGAAATGCTGCATCGCCGATTGCGGTAGGGATTCCTCCGGCAATAGTCCCAACCGGAATGCACCCGCAGAGCATTGCTTCGCAGAGTGTGTTGGGCAAACCTTCCGTGAACGAGGGTTGGCAATACACTTTTGCAGATTGATAATGCGGCAGAAGCTCGGGTCGGGGAACATACGATATGATTTCGAGATTTGGCGGCGATATCTTTTTCACTTGCTCAATCAACGTTAGATGAATTCCAATCAAACGGAAAGGGACTTCAGGCAGCGATCTCGCCGCAGCAATCAGCTTTTCGATTCCTTTCTTTCTCATTCTGTCTTCATCATGACACGCCGCGACGCAGAGAATCATATCGGACCTGGAGTCGCCGGCAGGCCATGCGGATGCATCAAATCCGAAGGCGATCGTCGTGATGTTCTTCCCTTCATACTCCGCAAGCCGTTTTGCTTCACGCTCAAGAAAAGGACCGACCGGCAACAACTTGTCCGCATTACGAAAGGCATACCGAACGAATACGGATTTCCACGGACTCAGCCAAATACCATAATTGATCTCCGCATCTTTGGAAGCGTCAACACCCGCAACAACGACTACGGATTTTTTGCCAAATACTTTTGCAAAGAAAACCATCCAACCGGCATACACCGAACCGAACCATGCGAGGGAAACATCCGACCGCAACACTTCCAGCGGGATTCTGAACATCGCTCCAATGCCGGAAGCGATGAGTTTGCGAATCGGAAAATGCGCCGAAAGAATCTTATAGTCCTCTTCTATAAAAGGAGTGAACAGTGTGGAGAAGAAAAATATGCGGGGTTTATCCATCAACTATGCTTTTGGAGGACAATAATATCCTGATGGGACAAGCCACTCCTGTCGCCTGTCCAGTTTCCATAATGGATTGGCTGAACAATTTTTAAGTGATGCCTGCTGAATAATTCCACCAGCTTTTCCTCCCGGAATGCGACGATCGCTTCAGGAACTTCGGGATTCGCAAACGCAATCACATCATCATGATTCTGAAATCGAATCGAATTTATCGCACCAATCTGCTGTTGTCGTTCGTTCAAAATAAAAAACGTCGCCAGACATTTCCCCCCAACAGAAAGAAGTCCGTTGAGCTGAGAGAGATAGTTCTCCATTTCATCGGTCAGCATATGCGTAAATACGGATTTCAGAAGGATGACGTCGAAGGTTTCCTTCAAAGGCAATCGGAATGTAGCAGCGGACTGTTTTCCGCCCGGATTATACATTCCATTTTTAACATCAATGTGAAAGAATGAAAAGCGATTGTCGTGGATATTTTTCTTGCACCACTCAATCGCAGCATTATTGATGTCGCAGCCAGTGTATCTTCCGGCTTCATCAAGTTCTTCACGCAACTCGAGCGCAGTTTGTCCGCTTCCACAACCGATGTCGAGAACATGACTGGCGGGATTCAGGCCGGCGAATATCTTGAGATATACCCGCGACTCCGCAGCGGACGATTCGAAATTCTTCAGCGGACCAACATCCCAGCGGAGATCGAGTGGCGGCAGATGCGTTTTGTTATTGAGAACCCGGGCGGCGTAATCAAGTGGATTGAGTGCTTTAAGAAGAAGCTTCTTCCAGCTTCGCTTCATGCAGGGAATGCGTCGTCATGATTGTGAGTCGAACAAACTGAAAAAAGATACGCCAATTGATGAAGACTATCAACAACACGCATGCGGCAAACGGCTCGTTATGTCGAGGTGCTTCTTTTGCAACTGCATCTCTGTTTAGGTATATTTTCATCAAACATTAATCGGCCTCGCCATGAACCAATCGTCTTTCAAATTCCTCTTCCCAGTACTTGCAATCGTGTTCGCGGGTTGTCTGACTGTTGAAAGCAAAGAATATCGCATAAAGCTCACCGGGCCGCATTCGGGGGAAGCGACGATCAAATTCATCAAGATACTCTCGGAAAGCGATGACACGACCGATATCGGGCAGGAAGACTTTCAGCAACTGATTGATTTGTACGTTCGGGGCGGCAAGCTTGAGAAAGACAATCCCGGCTATCGCAACGTTCAGAAAAGGCTCTTCGAGGAGAATGGTGTTCTATGCGGAGAAGTCTCCTTCACATTCGACAGCCTGTCCGCCGTTCGTTTCTTTAAGTTCGATAAAGACAGTCCGTACATGTATTTCGCTTCGAATCCTCTTTCGTCCGAAACGCTCGTCGAAACAAACGGCACGCAGGCTGAACAATGGATGCCGGTTGTCTTTTGGAAGCGTGATGCAAAAGAATTCTACGTAAAGACCAGAGTCTCCTCCGAAGCACGATTCCACACCAGTCTTCTAAAACAATTCCGGGATTGGCAGTCACAGCAGAAAAAGAAATGACCGCCCACTTCTCCTCTGTATTCATTTCCCGCTTAAAAGGAAAAGCCGTAACCACTGCCCCACAGCGACACAAAGTCTCAGAACGATTTCGTCGTGTTTCGGTGTGCCACTGTATCGTTGTGGTTTCTTCTTCTAAAGGAGCCTGATGGATCTCTGGCGGAAAAATCTCTACGTCCTTTGGGCAACACAGTTCATCGCAATGGTGGGGATGAACCTTGTCGTTCCCTTCCTTCCATTTTTTATTCGCGAACTTGGCGTTGGTGATCAGGCTGAAGTTGTTCGTTGGAGCGGACTGGTCTTTGCCGGGCCGTTCGTCTCGGCATTCTTCGCAACCCCCTTTTGGGGGACGATGGGAGATAAATACGGGCGCAAGCCAATGATTGTGCGAGCGCTGTTTGGGCTTGCAATCTCACAGGTGTTGATCGGCCTCTCGCAAAACGTCATGCAGGTGTTTTTGTTTAGAATACTTCAGGGCGCAATCAGCGGATTCATTGCCTCAGCGCTAGCTCTCGTTTCAACAAGCGCACCGCGCAAGCGCGTTGGCTATGCTCTCGGCATTTTACAGTCAGCATCTTCGGGTGGGGTTGTGCTCGGCCCGTTCTTCGGCGGATTGCTCGCGGATTTGATCGGATACCGGGAAATATTTTTTATCACTGCGGCATTTTGCACCCTGGGCGCAGTAGCAGTCATCTACGGCGTGAAAGAAGTGAAACCGGATGTACCGGAGGGAAAGCGGTTCTCTGTTTTCGATAACTATAAATTGATGTACACGCATAAACAACTCCGCATTGTGGCGATTTGCATGATAGCCGGACAAGCATCGGTGTTGATGGTTGAGCCGATCTTTGCATTGTTCGTCGAAAGTTTCAGATCAGATACAAAATATATGGCGACACTGGCAGGAAGCGTTTTTTCGGTCACCGGACTTTTTTCAATTATCTCTGCACCGTGGTGGGGAAAACGCAACGACCGCAAAGGATATAAAAAGGGATTGTTAATTGGGATGACATTGACAGGTCTTGCCTACATCGGGCACAATCTCGTGACCAGCATTTTTCAACTTTCATTTTTGCGGGCATTGCTGGGATTTGCCCGCGGAGGCGTATTGCCCGCGCTGTACTCGTTGACAAGCCTTCACTCTCCTGCGGATCGGCGCGGCGGAATGATCGCCATCGGAAGCAGCATGACAATCCTTGGCAACATGATTGGTCCCATCCTCGGCGGATTGGTTGCCGGACATTTCGGCATCCGTGAAACATTTTTGGTGAACAGCACCCTCATGCTTGGTGTCGCGTATCTCGTCTGGAAGAAACTGGCAGACGTGCAAAAACAATCGGACACGACTGATGCAATCAGCGAAACTCCTGCGGGTGGAGGCGTCACGACGGAGTCATAATTCCAACGAACAGAAACACCTTTTGTATATTAGATGAAGGATAAATCTTCATCGGACTCAACAGACTTAATCGACTCAACAGACTCAATGGACTCCATTAACCCCACAGACTCAACAACTCCCACTCCCGAACGCTTATTTCTTTTGGACGGAATGGCTCTCGCGTATCGCGCCTATTTTGCATTCATCAGCAGGCCGTTGATTAACAGCAAAGGGCAGAACACCAGCGCTATTTACGGATTCGTTACGTCGCTTATGCGCATCCTCGCCGACGAGAAACCCGACCATATTGCAGTCGTATTCGATACAAAAGCGCCAACATTCCGGCATAAAATGTACGAACCGTACAAAGCAACCCGCGACAAAATGCCCGAAGACATGGCAGGGCAAATGAGCTTGCTCAAAGACATTGTCCGCGCATTCAACATTCCCCTGCTCGAACTGAGCGGCTACGAAGCAGACGATATTATCGGAACGCTTGCACGACGCGCTGAGAAGGAACGAGTCGTCACCTTCATGGTGACGGGCGATAAGGACTTCATGCAGCTTATCACTCCCTACATAAAAATTCTCCGCCCCGGCAAAGGTGGTGACGACCCGGAAGTAATTGAGGAAAGGCATGTACTTGAAAAATTCGGCGTGGCCCCGAGCCAGGTCACGGACGTACTCGGACTGATCGGCGATAAGAGTGATAACGTACCCGGTGTGTCCGGAATCGGAGAGAAGACTGCCATTCCGCTCATCCAGCAGTATGGGAGTATGGAACAGTTATACGAGAATGTTGAAAAAATCGGGCAGCGCAGCGTGAGGGAGAAGCTCATTAACAATAAGGAGCTGGCGTTCCTCTCGAAAAAGCTGGTCACGATTGATACGAACGTCCCCGTTGAAATTGATTTTCACAAACTGAAAGCAGCTCCGCCCGATACTGCTACACTTGCCCGTATGTTTGGCGAATTGGAATTCCGTTCACTGGCCAACAAATTGGGAAATGTCGTCCAGGCAGTCATCGAAACGCAGGTAAAGCCGGTTGACGCGGTTCCTTCTCTGCCTACAAATGCAACGGATATCCACTCCGATGAACATGAATATCACACAATTACATCCACCGGAGCTCTCGACAGGTTCGTAAAGCAACTGAAGTCAGCAAAGACTTTTTCGTTGCAGACAGTGACAACCTCGGCGATTGCAATGCAGGCTGAAATAATCGGACTCTCTTTTGCACTGAAAGAAAGGGAAGCGTTCTATATTGCCGTCCGGCAGGATAGTGCTTCGACATCGGGATTTCCTGCAGGAGATTTGTTTTCCGCCGCGCCTCCTGAATCGGCAGCATCCTCGAGTCCTGCACTTCCTCTTGCTCTCGTTTTCTCGAAACTCAAACCAATATTCGAAAATCCCGCAATCAAAAAGGTCGGGCATAACCTGAAGTACAGCATGCTGGTTCTCAGTCAACATGACATTGAAATGCGGGGCATTGAGTTCGATACAATGGTCGCAAGTTATGTTTTGCGGGCGGATGGACAACACGAGCGTGATGCAATGGCAATGGAATGCCTGAACCATAAAATTACCTCGTACGAAGATCTCGTCGGCAAAGGCAAGAGTCTCAAGCACATTACTGAACTGCCGCTGGAAAGTGTGGCTCAGTACGCGGCGGAAGACGCCGATATAACTCAGCGCATTTACAACTGTCAGATTCTCAAATTGAAAGAGATGGAACAACTGAAGCTATGCGAGGAGGTGGAGTTTCCGCTCGTGTCCGTTCTGGCGAGAATGGAATCCGAAGGGATTGCGCTCGACGTCTCGTATCTCGCTGACATGGCGAAAGATCTTGCGAGGCAATTGGAGAATCTGGTTGGCGACATTTACAACGATGCCGGTGAACGCTTCAACATCAACTCAACGCAGCAACTCGGGGAAATACTGTTTAACAAGCTGAAACTCCCCACCGTCCGCAAAACAAAGACAGGGTTCTCAACGGATGCGGGAGTTCTAGAAGCATTACGCGGCCAGCATGCCATCATCGACAGGATGCTTGAATACCGTCAGCTTTCAAAGTTGAAATCAACGTATGTTGATGCACTGCCGTTATTGATCAATCCTAAAACAAATCGCATTCATACCTCGTTCAATCAAACTGTGGCGCTTACAGGACGCCTCTCCGGCGCTGATCCGAATCTGCAGAACATTCCGATTCGTACAGAGCTCGGACAAGCAATCCGCAAAGCATTCATTCCGGGAAAGAAAAGCAATTTCATTCTCTCGGCAGACTATTCACAAATCGAGTTGCGAGTGATGGCTCACATCTCCTCCGATGAAGGCCTGCTCGAAGCGTTCAATAATAATGAAGACATTCACACTTCAACTGCAGCAAAAGTGTTTGGCGTTCAGGGGGCAGACATCACGAGAGATATGAGGCGTAAAGCGAAGGAAGTAAATTTTGGAATCATGTATGGCATCGGTCCATTTGGACTCGCGACGCGGCTTGAGATAAGTCAGGGTGAGGCGAAAGAAATTATCCAGCGCTACTTTGAGCGCTTTCCAAAGGTAAAGCAATACATCAACGACACGATGGATTCGGCGCGACGGAAAGGGTATGTGAGTACGCTTCTGGGAAGACGACGATATCTTCCCGACATCAACAGCAAGAACTTTGTCGTCCGCTCAAATGCTGAACGTCAGGCTATCAACATGCCGATACAAGGAACGGCGGCGGATATGATCAAGATTGCCATGATTGCGATTGATAAAGCGCTTGGGGATCAGAAGACAGGCGTCAGAGGTCAGAAGTCAGAAGTCAGAAGCAAAATGTTATTGCAGGTACATGATGAATTGGTTTTTGAAGTTCCGTCCGGGGAGGTTGAAATGATGAAGAAACTTGTGCTGGACAAAATGCAACATGCGCTTAAGCTTGCCGTGCCGGTGCAGGTTGACGTGGGAGTGGGAAAGAATTGGCTGGAGGCGCATTAAGAACAGTCCATGGAGTCGTTAGTCTATTGAGTCGACAAAACACAAAAGGCGCCTCACGGCGCCTTTTGTTTATTACCGGCCTGATCCCGTTACTTCGTTGCAGCCTCAACCTCAGGTCCGCAAAACTCCTTGAATACATCCTGCAGATGCTGCGCAATCTGATATGCATCGCGGTTCTCAATTTGGAAACGCGGAACAAAATGAACGACTTCGCCGTTCTTAAAAAAAGCAATCGAAGGAGATGAGGGAGGAATATCGCCGAGATGTTCACGCACCCTTGCTGTTGCTTCTACATCTCCGCCGGCAAAGACTGTTGTTAACCGGTCCGGTTTGAATTCGGATTTTTGCAACGCCAGCGCAATTCCCGGTCGTGCTTTACCCGCTGCGCACCCGCAAACGGAATTAACAACAAGAAGATTCGTGCCCTGTTTGTTTGCAACCTCCGCATCGACGGCTTCCACAGTGTTTAGTTCACGAAAACCAATTCGGGTCAGTTCTTCTCTAAATGGAGCGATTGCTCGTTCGTCGTAGCGCATTATATTCTTCCCTTCTTATATATTTGAATGAACAATCAAAACGCGAGACTTTGTCCCGCAACTAGCCGGCCCGAAGGCTCGACATTACTTCTTTTTCTTTGAACTCTTTACCGTTTTTCTTGCCACCTTCTTCTTCGATTTCGATTTAACCTTCAGGACTTTTTTCTTCGGCACTTTCCTCTTCGCTGAAGGCTTCCGCTTGGGTGCGGACTTTTTTACAGACCTCTTTGCTTCTCTTGTCGGTTTTTTTGCAGCCGGTTTCTTTGCTGCGGTTGGCTTTGCAGATGATTTACGTGCAGCCGCTTCGGCATTCTTTCTTCCCTGCGCCGCAATGAGATTCAACGCACTTCCTGCCCGATACCATTGTAACTGATTCTCGTTGAATGTATGGTTGAGCATTATTTCATCAACCGAACCATCGTCGTGTTTCAGCCGCATGATCAATGAAACGCCTGGTGCCAATGTTTCCAATCCGACAATCGAAACACGGTCAGACTCGCGCACTTTGTCATAGTCGGCAGGATTGGCAAAGGTCAGAGGCAACATTCCCTGTTTCTTCAAATTCGTTTCATGAATGCGGGCAAAACTCTTCACGACGATTGCCTTGCCCCCCAGGAAGCGCGGCTCCATTGCAGCATGTTCACGGCTTGAACCCTCGCCGTAATTCTCATCGCCAATGACTATCCATCCGGTTCCGGACGCCTTGTAGTCGCGTGCAACGGCAGAAAATTCTTTCGTCTCGTTCGTAAAAATATTCTTTCCTTTTCCTATCCCACCTGTAAACGCATTGACCGCACCAATGAACATGTTGTTGGAAATATTATCGAGATGACCTCGGTAGGCAAGCCACTTGCCGGCGGGTGAAATATGGTCGGTTGTACATTTACCCTTTGCCTTCAAGAGCACAGGCACATCTGTAATGTCTCCTCCATCCCACGGACGGAATGCCTCAAGCACCTGCAAACGCGTACTCGCCGGATCAACGCTCACGTACACAGCGCTTCCATCTTTTGCCGGTGATACATAGCCGGGGTCATCAACCGTGAAGCCATTCTTCGGAAGCTCATCGCCTGTCGGCGGATCAAGTTTTACGAGCTCGCCGTTTTCGTTTACCAGCGTATCGGTCAGCGGATTGAATGTCAGCTTGCCCGCGAGAGCAAACGCCGTGACAATCTCCGGGCTTGCGACAAATGCATGCGTATCCGGATTTGCATCGTTGCGTCCGGCAAAGTTTCTGTTGAAGGAAGTGATAATGGAGTTCTTATCGCCCTTCTGCACATCGTGGCGCTTCCATTGTCCGATGCACGGGCCACAAGCGTTGGCGAGCACCAATCCTCCGACATCCGTTAACGTCTTCAAATGGCCATCGCGCTCGATGGTTGCACGAACCTGTTCGGAACCCGGCGTAATCGTAAATTCTGATTTTGTTTTCAGTCCTTTGTTCAATGCTTGCTGCGCTATGCTCGTTGCCCGCTCAATGTCCTCGTAGCTGGAGTTTGTGCAGCTTCCGATCAACGCAACTCGTAGTTCTTCGGGATATCCGTTTGCGCGAACAGCATCAGCAAACTCTGAAATCTTCCACGCCTTGTCCGGCGTAAACGGACCGTTGACGAGAGGCTCGAGCTCGGAAAGATTTATCTCAATAATCTGATCATAATAATCCTGCGGAGACTCCAGAACTTCCAGATCTGGTGTCAGATACTCTGCAATCTCATCTGCAAGATCTGCAATTTTTGAACGCTCCGTTGCGCGGAGATAATCTGCCATTCGGAAATCATATGGGAACAACGAAGTGGTTGCTCCGATTTCGGCTCCCATATTACAGATGGTCCCCTTGCCGGTAGCAGAAATGGATTTCGTGCCTTCGCCAAAATATTCGACGATTGCACCCGTGCCACCCTTCACCGTCAGGATTCCGGCAACTTTGAGAATAACGTCTTTTGCGGAAGTCCATCCGCTCATATGACCCGTCAAATGCACACCAATAATTTTCGGGAACTTCAATTCCCACGCCATTCCAGCCATTACATCGACCGCATCGGCGCCGCCAACACCGATCGCAATCATTCCCAGTCCGCCGGCGTTTGGCGTATGCGAATCAGTTCCGATCATCATGCCGCCGGGGAATGCATAATTCTCCAGCACAACCTGATGTATAATGCCTGCGCCCGGTTTCCAGAAGCCGATCCCGTATTTATTGGAGACGCTTGAGAGAAAGTCAAACACTTCCTTGTTGTCCGTGAAGGATTGTGCAAGGTCGGCTTTTGCACCAACATCCGCCTGAATCAGATGGTCGCAATGGACAGTGCTCGGCACAGCAACGGTTGGAATTCCCGCAGACATAAATTGAAGAAGCGCCATTTGAGCCGTCGCATCCTGCATCGCCACTCTGTCCGGACCGAATTCAACATACGACTGGCCGCGGGTAAAGGGTTGCTTCGTGGGGTTCCACAAATGGGCATACAGGATCTTTTCCGTAAGCGTCAGGGGTTTACCAACTACTTTCCGGGCAGCTTTCACGCGACCGGGAGTTTGTTTATACGCACGTTGTATAAGTTCTAAGTCAAATATCATTGTAGGCATCCGATAGTTAAGTAGAAAACTTCGATTCTACTATAAGATAAACAGAATCCCGTTGGTGTTCAAGTTGAGTCTGGTGTCGCGTAACAGCATATCCCGATTGAAATTCTCAATACAGAATTGCACATCTTCTAAAAATCACATCGCTATGATGGTTTGGAAAGGAATTGCTGGTGGGGCCAGAAAGAATTGCCAGGCTGGCGATTGTGTCGCAATGCATAGGTGTGGTCGGTCAAGATAGATTCACGCGGTAACTGTTCGTACGTGCAGGGCATGTGCAGGTTTTCCATTCTTTAAATTAGCTATGGGTGATCCGATTTCCCCTGCGCCATCCCCTCTCCACTCCGCCACGTTGAAATGCTTGTGCGCTTTCAAAGTTGCCGGCCTTCTCTTTTTGATTTGATATTGATTCGGAATATTGACCCAATGTAATCGTAACATTGATGCTCGTCCCCTTGTCTGGAGCAGACTCGATTACCAGCACGCCGCCGAAAAGGGCAACACGCTCACGTATACCGAGTAACCCCAACCCATGTTCCGGATCGGACCGGGAATTGAGATCAGCAAGATCGAAACCTGCGCCATCGTCTTCGATTCTCAGCACGATTGCATCACCTTCTGCGTGTAATGAAATCGAAACGTGGGATGGGTCAGCATACTTCGCAATGTTACTCAGTGCTTCCTGGGAAATCCGATATATCGCAATCTCTATCTGTGGATCCAATTTCATGCCTGCGTTTTCATCTGTATCAAGCTCCACTTTAATGCCAGTAGTTTCACGAAACTCTCTTGCGAGAAATTCCAATGTGACGCCAATACCAAAATCGTCCAGATGTGAAGGCCGGAGGTGAGCGGACATTCGACGGATTTCATCAATCATACTTTCGCATTGGCTGGCCAGAGTGAGCAATTTTTGATTGATGCTCTTATCCTTGGTCCGCAATTGGTCTTGAAGGAGTTCCGTGCTTAACTTCATACAACTCAGTTGCTGGCAGATTCCATCGTGTAGTTCGCGGGCGATTCGCTTGCGCTCTTCTTCCTGTGCCAATTGAACGGACTGCGCCAGCCGGCGGAGTTCAGCGGATTGCTTCCGTTCCATGCTCACCTGCTCTTCATGTATTCTTTTTTGTTCGATAATATCGCGAACAGCTATCGGGGTCAGCAATCCTTCGATCGCAACATCGATGATCGCATTAGGAAGGACCCTTAGACGTTCGTGGAAATTGGAATCGGGGGAATTGTTATTCGTTTCGTTCGAGTAAACACTCCGGAGTTCCGTTCTTGTCGTATCCGATTTTTCCCGACCTTGCGCCTTCTTCATAATCTTGTTTCTCCTCGTCTAAACGTCGCTGGTAAAATTCAATTGGTACGGTGAAACGATGATTGCAAATCACGGTTGAAAACGTCGAGTCGGCTCCTACTATTGTTCCATTCAGCTCTGGAAGTGTCGATCGCGTGGTATTAAAATAGCATGATCGTAAATGGCTTACAATCGAGCAAAGGGATGAAAAAAGAGTTAATCCTTTTAAGTGAGTAAATTGCGATTGCAACCGGAAGTGCAGAGCAAGCTTTTCCATAATACGTTGCGATGTTGGAATATTCCGGGTTTGAATTGCATGAAGTTTCCTGCCTTCGTCACTCATTCGCTGGTTTGCAACAGATTCAGGTTTTGAGTATTTTCTTAATAATTTCAAACGAAAAAGCGAGTTAGTCCATAGAATGACCGAAAATCCGCAAGAGCTTTTTGAGTCCGATGAAGAGGTCGTAACGCAGGAGCCTGCCAAGGCAATCCTGTTTAACGACGACGACCATACGTTTGAGGAAGTTATCACTCAGATCATCAAAGCGCTGAAATGCACAACTCAGCACGCTGAGAGTCTTGCATGGGAAGCCCACAATAACGGCAAAACGGTTGTGTACACCGGTGAGCTCTCAAAATGCATGGAAGTGAGCCACATTCTCGAAGAGATCCGGTTGATGACGCAGATTGAAGTGTAAGACGAATTTTAATACGAGATAAAATGACAGCATCAGAAATACGGCAATCCTTTTTAGATTTTTTTGAAAAGCGCGGACATCGAATTGTGCCGAGTTCGTCCGTAATTCCCCACGGCGATCCGACCTTACTGTTTACAAACGCAGGCATGAACCAGTTCAAGGATGTTTTCCTTGCAACGGGCAAACGTGACTACGTTCGGGCGGCGGATACCCAGAAATGCATTCGCGTCAGCGGAAAACATAACGACCTTGAAGAAGTCGGGCGGGACACATACCACCACACATTCTTCGAGATGCTCGGCAACTGGTCATTCGGCGATTACTACAAGAAAGAAGCTATCGCGTGGGCGTGGGAGCTGCTGACGAATGTTTGGGGCTTGGAAAAGAAAAGATTGTACGCGACGGTATTCGAAACCGATGACGAAGCGGCTGAGTTGTGGAAATCGGTAACGGATATCGACCCGACACATATTCTAAAGTTTGGCAAGAAAGATAATTTTTGGGAGATGGGCGAAACGGGACCATGTGGCCCTTGCTCTGAAATCCACATCGACCTGACTCCCGATTATTCCGGCGGCACGCTTGTTAATGCAGGCGACGCGAGAGTGATGGAGATATGGAATCTCGTTTTTATTCAGAACAATCGGAATGAAAAAGGCGAACTCGAAAATCTCCCCGCCAAGCATGTCGATACCGGGATGGGATTCGAGCGTGTCTGCGCCGTTCTGCAGGGCAAAAGTTCGAACTACGACACCGACGTGTTCATGCCGATCATCAATAAGATTGCGCAGACAGTCTGCAAGGAATACACCAGCAAGCTCGACTCCCCCACCGACATCGCCATGCGTGTCATCGCCGACCATATCCGGATGCTGACGTTCTCGATTACCGATGGCGCAATTCCCGGCAATGAAGGACGCGGCTACGTGCTGCGCAGAATTCTCCGCCGCGCCG
>JBKJJX010000036.1:0-4131 GCA_046597825.1 Bacteroidota bacterium
CTTTGTTCACGGAAGTGCCGGCGACATTGCTGCAAAACAATATGGAGTACGAAGCATGATGGCAATGGATATTCTTACGAACATTCCTGAGGCACTGAAATCAATTGAGGTATCATGCTAGAAGCATTGAAGAAAAATCACTTTCTCTGGTATCAAGGACCCATGGTTCTCTGGGCGATTGCTCTGTTCACGGAGTCATCCATTCCGGGAGACAGCATTCCCGACCTTGAATTCCTTTCTCATGACAAAATAATTCATTTTCTCATCTACACGATTTTTGCATTCGCTGTGCATCGTGCAGTTCATTATCAAAAAACGTTTCCGCTCATTGCGAAGTACAGTTACGCCACAACATTTGTTGTTGTAGGGCTCTACGCAGTAAGCGACGAGTTGCACCAGTACTTTGTTCCGGGACGGAATTGCAGTCTATACGATTGGTTTGCGGATTGTGCGGGTGCAATAACATATCTGACACTTAACTGGATATTCAACAAATTCAAGCCGGCTGCTTCGTCTATCTGACTTTGCTTTTCCTTCCATGTTTAAGTAACTTTATACCAATCTCATTGCAATTTACAGTTCAACATACGGACGGCAAAGCACGAGCCGGCTTGATTACGACCGATAGGGGTGAAATTCAGACCCCTATTTTCATGCCTGTGGGTACGCAAGGCACAGTCAAAGCGGTTGAGCAACGAGAACTTGATGAGATCGGCGCACAGATAATACTTGGCAACACGTACCACTTGTATTTGCGGCCGGGGATGGAGTTGATGAGGGCGGCAGGCGGACTTCATATGTTTATGAATTGGAAGAAGCCGATCCTGACCGACAGTGGCGGTTATCAGGTGTTTAGTCTGGCGGATTTGCGCGGCCTCGATGATGAAGGCGTAACGTTCAAATCGCATCACGACGGATCAATGCATCGCTTCACGCCGGAGAGTGTAATCGAGATTCAGCGCGTGTTGGGCTCGGATATTATGATGGTGTTAGATGAATGTACGCCGTATCCGTGCGATGAAGAGTATGCACGACGTTCGAATGAAATAACAGTTCGTTGGGCTGCGCAGTGTCGTGAGAAATTCGAACGCACTGACCCGCTGTATGATTCACGGCAATCGCTGTTTGCGATAGTTCAGGGCAGCACGTATCCGTCAATCCGGGGGGATTCAGCGAAAGCTCTGGTTGGAATGGATTTCGAAGGTTACGCGATCGGTGGTTTGTCCGTAGGTGAGCCCGCTGAAGATATGTATGCAATGACGGAGTTGTGCACGGCAATACTGCCGGAGAAGAAGCCACGCTACCTGATGGGTGTAGGAACGCCAGCGAATCTTCTGGAAAGCATTGAACGTGGAATCGACATGTTCGATTGTGTCTTGCCCACACGCAACGGACGCAACGGATTGTTCTTTACGCGTAATGGAAAAATAAATATCAAGAATGCCGTCCATGCAACTGACTTTCGGCCGGTTGATGAACAATGTGCTTGCTACGGCTGCAGGAATTTCTCGCGGGCGTACATTCGACATCTGGTGAAGGCGAAAGAAATTCTTGCGCTACAGTTGGCTTCAATCCATAACTTAACTTTTTATCTGGCTCTCGTCCGCGATGCCCGGCTTGCAATTACTGAAGACAGATTTGCATCGTGGAAAGCAGAGCAGCTCGAAAAGCTATCGGCAGAAATAGCAGATGAATCATTAATCAATAACGTAATATAACCAAGGAGGAGTATGTTGAATTTATTTTTGATGGCTCAGCCGCCGGGTGATGGTGGCAGTGGCGGCGGTAGTTTAATCAGTACAGTGATCATGTTCGGTTCGATCATTGCGATTTTCTATTTCATGATCTTACGGCCGCAACAAAAAAGGCAGAAAGAACGCGAGAAATTGCTGAATGCTCTGAAGAAAGGCGATAAGATTATTACCGGCGGCGGATTGCACGGAACGATCGCCGGACTCGACGACAAAACTGCTCTTGTGCAAGTCTCAGACACGGTAAAAATGAAGTTTGAACGCAGCGCTATTGCAACAGTTGTCCGCGAAGGCGAAATTGAAAGCAAGGAAAGTAAATAGTTGAGGATGGTATGGCTTCCATAGCTGGAAAGGGGTCGCCCTTTCACACAATTGATGAGGCAATTCAGGAAATAAAGCAGGGCAGAGTTGTCATCGTGATTGATGATGATGATCGTGAAAATGAAGGTGATTTCGTCTGCGCTGCGGAATTTGTTGATGCCGGCGTCATTAACTTTTTGGCGACTCACGGCAGAGGAATTATTTGTGCCCCGTTGATTCGGGAACGTGCCAAGGAACTCGGATTGGATCCGATGGTGGAAACAAATACTTCTCTGCATGAAACATCGTTCACAGTTTCAATCGATTGCATTCATGGAACAACAACAGGTGTCTCCGCCCCGGATAGGGCTACGACTATTAAAGCCCTCATCAACCCCGATACGAAGCCGGCTGATTTTGCTCGACCGGGACATATTTTTCCACTGATTGCGATGGAAGGCGGCGTGCTTCGCCGGGCCGGACATACAGAAGCGGTTGTTGATCTTTGCAAGCTTGGCGGACTTTATCCCGCAGGCGTTCTATGCGAGATACTAAAAGAAGACGGCACGATGGCGCGTGTACCCGAGCTGCTTAAACTCGCGGAGCGTTTTCACCTGAAAATTGTCACCGTCAGGGATTTAATCGAATACCGGATGACGAAGGAGAAGCTGGTTCAAAAGCTTGTCCAGACAAATTTGCCGACGAAATATGGAACATTTCAGATTCATCTTTATCAGAGCGCAACAGATAGCAAAGAACATCTGGCATTGACTAAAGGGGAGATCTCGCCGGACGTCCCGGTGCTTGTAAGAGTCCACTCCGAGTGTTTGACAGGCGATTTGCTTGGGTCGTTGCGATGCGATTGTAACGAACAGTTATTTTCCGCGCTAAGCATTGTAGAGAAGGCGGGAAGCGGCGTTATCCTTTATATGCGGCAGGAAGGGCGGGGGATTGGGCTGCATAACAAGTTGAAAGCATATAAGCTCCAGGATGAAGGCCTCGACACTGTCGAAGCGAATGAGAAGCTTGGTTTCCGGGCAGATCTTCGGGATTATGGAATCGGTGCCCAGATTCTCCGGGACCTTGGTGTTCGAAAGATCAAGCTGCTCACCAATAATCCAAAGAAGGTTGTGGGATTGAATGGGTACGGGCTGGACATTGTTGAACGCGTATCGCTTGAAATGGACCCGAACGAAATCAACGAAAAATATCTAAAGACAAAGCGAGATAAGATGGGTCATCTGATTCTCGTTGAGCCTCAGGGGAAGGCAAAGTAGCAAGCGCTTCTGCTTGGGTGCCATTTTTGTCTTGCTTTTTTCTGTGGGAATCTGTACTTAGTATCAGCCTTTACGGTAGTTAGCCACCATTCGCGCATGCGGATGATGGCTATTTATTTTAATCTAATTCAAAAAATGGAGAGGTCATGTCTGACACAGTTTATCTAACTCGTGAGCGATTGGTGGAGCTGGAAAACGAGCTTCACGAGTTGAAAACGAACGGACGCAAACACATGGCTTCTGTTATTGCAGAAGCACGGGGTCATGGCGACTTATCTGAGAATGCAGAGTATGACGCGGCAAAGGAGGAGCAGCAACATCTTGAACTTCGAATTCAAAAACTCGAAATAACGTTGTCGCATGCTAAACTCATTGAAGCCAAAGATCTCCCCAATGACAAAGTATATATTCTCAGCAAGGTGAAAGTAAAAGATCTGAAGACGAAGGATTCCTTTGAATATCTTCTTGTTTCTCCGGAAGAGGCAAATTACGAGAACAACAAGATTTCCGTCACTTCGCCGATTGGAAAGGCATTATTGGGGAAGAAGAAAGGCGACGAATTGAGTATCATCGTTCCTGCCGGCGTTCTCAAATATCAGATTCTTGACATTAACAGGTAAAATACGCGAAGCTTAATTTTTCGATGGTCTTGACTTTGTATCATGCGGGACGTATATTTTTTCGGAACGCATTGGCAAGAATGAAAAGATTTGCAACAAGTCGAGGCGAGTAGTATATTATGGGTGCCAATGCGGGAATAGCTCAGTTGGTAGAGCGCAACCTTGCCAAGGTTGAAGTCGCGG
>JBKJJX010000214.1:0-4463 GCA_046597825.1 Bacteroidota bacterium
TGGGCACTCCCGACTTCACGCTGCTGGAGTCAGGCTCACACATGGGAACTGGCTCAAAGCCGCTCTCAAATCTGACCAAAACAGCAACCGTTGATTGGACGCTTACCAGAGAACCTCGTTGCGTCTCTGCGTCTATTTGCTTATCTTTATATCAGACAATAATTGTAAAGAAAGGAATTAGCTCCAATGAGACCCGGAATCCATCCCGAATACCAAAAAGCAACCGTATCATGTGTATGCGGCAATACGTTTGAGACACGCACAACAATCGGCGACCTGCGGCTCGAAATCTGCTCCAACTGTCATCCGTTCTTTACCGGACGCCAGAAGTTGGTCGACTCGGCAGGCCGTGTAGAAAAATACAATAAGAAATACGCAAAGAAATCTGAAGTAGCGCCGGCATAAAGCTATCGCCGGTTGTAGAGTTTGAAACAAATTCTCTGTGGCGCCGGTTGGCGCCGCAGTTGTTTCTGAAGCATTTCAAAGTTCGAGCGCGCAGCATGCACCTTGGTTTGATCAAAGACATATCCTCTTCTTTCAACTACTCTGCAGTTCGCCTGCCGCACCAAGCACATTACTTTTCACGCAAACACCATGTCTGATCAAATTCCTGAACCTGATGTCGAGCCCCGCCGTCGTAATCTCTACGAGGGTGTGCGAGGCACGGCTGTAAAAGTTCTGAATCGGATTGAAAGAACAGATGCGTACCTCGACAAGCTGCTCGATGCAGAACTGCGCTCGGGCGAACTGCCGGAAATAGACAAAGGCTTGCTTACAGAACTTGTGCATGGAGTCCTTCGCTGGCAGAACAAATTGGACTGGGTGCTGAACGGATTCTCCCACGGAAACTTCGCCAAGTCTGAAATCAACGTGAAGAATGCACTGCGTGTCGGTTTGTATCAGATTCTTTTTCTCGACCGGATTCCGCATGCCGCAGCGGTGAACGAAGCAGTTGAGTTTATCAAACGCATACGGGGCGACCGGCCTGCAGGACTTGTGAATGCCGTTCTGCGAAACATCATCCGCAATATTGACGGAATTCGTTATCCCGATCTAGCACAGGATCCGGTTCAATATCTCGCTGTCATGTTTTCGCATCCGCATTGGATGGTCAAACGCTGGCACGCACGGTTTGGAAAAGAAGAAACGGAGAAGATGCTGATCGCTAATAACGAGCGGCCGCCGCTTTCTCTTCGCATCAACAAACTGAAGACCGAACCTGCAATATTCCTGCATTCCCTCGACGCACAGCAAATTCCATATCAAGGCTCGAACCACGTCAATTATTTTCTGAAGGTAAAGAGCTTCCCGCGCATCGGACAGAACGAAATGTTCCGCAGTGGAATGTTTACGATTCAGGACGAGAGCGCCGCATTGCCGTGTATTCTTCTTGATGCAAAACCCGGACAGAAAGTGATTGATATGTGTGCTGCGCCAGGCGGAAAGACAACGCACATCGCCGAGATAATGAAGAACGAGGGCGAGGTTATTGCAATCGACAAATATGAAGTGAAGCTGAGTTTCATTAAAGGTGCAGTCGACCGTCTTGGACTTAAAAATGTGAAGCTGCTTGTTGCGGATTCTTCGTCCATGGAACATGAACAGGTTGACTGCGTTTTACTTGATGCGCCATGTTCAGGACTCGGTGTTATCACGAAAAAACCCGATTTGAAATGGAAGCGGGACATTGCCGACATTATGAAGTTGATGAAATTGCAAAGCGAATTGCTTGAGAATGCGGCACGTTTTGTAAAACCCGGCGGAGTTCTCGTTTACAGTACATGCAGCACCGAACCGGAGGAAAATCAGGATCGGGTGAAGAAGTTTCTCGCTGAGCACCCGGAGTTTCTGCTTGAGAGCGCGGCCAACTTTATCAGCCACGATCTCGTGAATGCCGAAGGATTTGTTGAAACATTTCCACACAAACACGGAATGGACGGCTCCTTCGCTGCCCGCATGGTACGACGTCTAAACTGATCATCAGGAGCACACACATGGCAAATATTCTTGAACTTGTTTCGAACGAAATTAAAAATTTAGAAGACTCAAATACATTCAAATACGAAGTGCCGCTTGAAGGTCCGCAGGATGGTGTTGTGCGTGTGAACGGAAAGAAAGCAATCATGCTTGCCTCCAACAACTATCTCGGACTTTCAAATCATCCCGTAGTTCGCAAGGCGGCAATCCGGGGGATCAAAGAATACGGCTACGGCGTTGCATCTGTGCGCTTCATTTGCGGCACGCAGGATATACATTTTGAGTTGGAGAAAAAGATATCAAAGTTTCTCGGGACTGAAGATACAATTCTGTTTTCGTCGTGCTGGGCTGCAAATGAAGCATTCTTTGCTTCGTTGACGAACGAAAAGCTCGGCTACGAATCGTACAAAGATGTTATCTATTCTGACCGGCTGAACCATGCAAGTATCATTGACGGGCAGCGCTTGTGCAAGGCTGAAACCACTGACAAGAAAATTTACAAGCACAACGACGTCGACGACCTTGTCCGGCAGCTTGAGGAAAACAAGGCGAAAGATTACCGGCTGCGCTTTATTGCAACGGACGGAGTCTTCAGCATGGAAGGCGATCTTGCCCATCTCGACAAACTCGTCCCGATTGCAAAACGGTACGGTGCGACGCTGTTTGTTGATGATTCCCACGCCGTTGGCGTCTGCGGAAAAACTGGACGCGGTACGCCGGAAGCAAAAGGCGTACACGGACAGATCGACGTGCTAACGGGGACGCTCGGCAAAGCCATTGGCGGAGCGGCCGGAGGATACATCAGCGGAAAGAAGGAAGTGATTACGTTCATGCGGCAAAAGGCGCGGACGTATATTTTCTCAAACTCTCTCCCGGCGCCAATCGTGTTCGGCGCGGGCGCTTCATTCGATCTGATTTCTAAAAACAAATCCATTGTAAAGAAGCTGCACAAGAACACGGCATATTTTCGAAAAGAGATTGTGAAGCTCGGGTTCAAAATTCTTGAGGGAGATCATCCTATCGTCCCCATCATGTTGGGTGAAGCGTCTGTTGCCCAGGAGATGAGTAAAGAATTGTTGAAAGCCGGCGTGTACATCAGAGGTTTGTGGTTCCCGGTTGTTCCGAAAGGCGAAGCCCGGTTGCGCGCACAAGTTTCTGCCGCGTTAACGAAAAAGGATTTGGATAAGGCTCTTGCCGCATTTAAAAAGGTCGGCAAAAAGATGAAGGTAGTGTAACGTTGTATTAATCAGACTCGAAGGATAGCACGATCGAATGAAACCACTTACAGAAGCAAACGTACTTGAAGCCCTCAAAGCCGTGAAAGACCCTGATCTTCACCGCGACATTGTTGCATTGAATTTTGTAAAGGGGATTCAGATCGAGGGACGTAATCTTAAATTCGCCATCGAACTAACTACCCCGGCGTGTCCCGTCCGTGAAGAGCTCAAGGCTCAAGCCGAGAAGGAGATCCGTGGTGCAATCGAGGTCGGCAAAGTTGAAATCGAAATGACGTCGAACGTTACCCGTCATGACAATAAACAAAAGGAAGCCATACTCCCCGGTGTTCGGAACACAATCGCCGTCGCGTCGGGCAAAGGCGGAGTTGGCAAATCGACTGTTGCGGTGAACCTTGCAGTTGCGTTGGCGAAGGACGGGGCAAAGGTCGGATTGGTTGATGCGGATATTTACGGTCCGAGCATTCCTTTAATGATGGGATTGAGCGGACGTCCGCTGGTAAAAAATCAGCGCCTGCAGCCTATGGAAAATTGGGGCGTAAAGGTAATGTCAATCGGCTTCCTAGTCGACCCGATGCAAGCAGTCATCTGGCGTGGGCCGATGGCGAGCGGGGCAATCAAGCAATTCATGACCGATGTGGATTGGGGAGAGCTTGATTATCTCATCTTCGATCTTCCGCCGGGAACGGGCGATATACAGCTTACGCTCGTGCAGACAATCCCGCTCACCGGCTCATTGATCGTAACAACGCCGCAGGACATCTCGCTTGCCGATGCGAGGAAAGGATTCGTGATGTTTCAGAAGGTGAATGTGCCGATCTTTGGCATAGTGGAGAACATGAGCTATTACATCTGCTCACATTGCGGCGAGCGTGAGGAAATTTTTGATAACGGTGGCGGCAGACGGGCTGCGGAAGAGCTGGGTGTTCCATTTCTCGGCGAGATTCCGATCTTCACCTCGATCCGCCAGAGTGGCGATGCCGGGAAACCGATTGTCGTAGATGAGCGTTACAAAGTGCAAGGCGAGTTCATTCAACAGATTGCGCGTAACCTCGCTGCGCAAGTCAGCATTCGTAATTCACAACAAGCTGCTGCGCCCGCGTTGGATATTCAGTTGATGCCGTAAGCGAATATATTGCCACGACCTTCAGGTCGTGGATTTAAATTGAACAAAACGGGCTTGGGCTTTAGCCCCTTATCGCGTAGGTTGATTGGGTTAAAACCCCGAGGTTTTTTTCTTTACTTTTGATC
>JBKJJX010000304.1:0-22411 GCA_046597825.1 Bacteroidota bacterium
CGGCATGACTGTAAAACATCAGGTACTCCACGGATGCTTTGCCTTCAAGGTCCCCGGTAAATTCATACTCGACTGATGCTTTCGTCATTTTCACCTCGGGAGAAATTTGCTGATACGCGTTCTCCTCCCACTTCTTAACTGCGTAGATTGCTTTTGCTTTCATTCGTTCTCCATGTTTATTGGGACTGAAGTCCCGGCTGGTTTAGTGTCTCGCAAACCCCCGACCTAAAGGTCGGGGCTATAGTCGATGGCTTCGATTCCATTCTCAAATCCGTAATCCCCAATCGCCTACAACTCTTTAATCAGCTTCACCACCTTGTAGACAAAATTCACGTCACGCTTCTTCACGGTCACCGGCTCGAACTCGGAATTGAGAGGGACGAGGTGAATGTAGTTGCCTTCGAACTTCACTTTCTTGAGTGTGTCTTCGCCATTCACGCGCACAACGCAGATGTCGCCGTTGCGGGCTTCGAGCGCTGGACTGACGACGACGGTGTCGCCATCCTCAATCCTCGGAGACATGCTGTTTCCTTTTACACGCAGCGCGAACGCCTGCGGATCTTTCACATCGTCGACCGTTACATAGTCATCAACGTAATCCGGATGGAAGCTGGCGTTCAGTTTTCCGGCGGGCACGGATGACATGAGCGGCAGATCAACAAGCTGCGCGTTGCGCCGGAATGTTGTGGGGAGTTGAAACACGTTCCCCGGGCGTTTCGGTGCGTCGTACATTTCTCCCTCACCCGTCAACAGCCAGTGCGGATGCGCGCCGGTGGCTTTGGCAATCTTCGTAATCGAAATGCCGTCAGGAATTTGCTCGCCTTTCTCCCAGCGCTGCAGCGTGCGTGTAACAATGCCGGCTTTTGCCGCGAGCGTCGCTTGGTCGAGTTTTTTGGTGTCCCGCGCTTCACGAATGCGGTCGCCGATGGTGGATTTCATATTTTGCCTCACGAAAAATGAGAATGTGTGAATCAAGGGAAAAGATAACCTCTAAGGCACAAAGGCACGAAGCTGCACCAAGGAAAAGATTTTGTTATTGCCCTGGCTCCTGCCGGAAAAAGTCGGACTGCGCTCGGAACGATTGAAACATTTTTGTCGTCAACAGTCTTGACACAGCGACATATATGTCGTATCTTGATGAAGAGAAGATAGCGAATTGCAATGGTTGTGTCAAGCACTTTTTCATGGAGGCGTTATGAATAAGCAGTCAGTGAAGTACCTGGTCGGTATCGGCGGATGGGAACACGAAGCGCTCGACGATTGTCTGTACGGCACCCGGACAGAGTACTCGACTTTGAAGTTACGCTGCTATGCGCGCTTCTTCGACACAGTTGAGGTGCGCTCCACGTTCTGGGACGAGGAGCTTTCGACAAACGACGCGCAGCAATGGATGGAGGCGGTGGCGGAGAACAACCGTTTCCGGTTCAATGTGAAGTTGCACAAATCTTTTGTGCAGGAAAAAGAAATCAAGCCGGAGCTTGCGACGCGTGTGCGTGGTTTGCTGCAGGAATTGCAGAAGAACGATAAGCTTGGTGCGCTGCTGGTTCAGCTTCCCTACTCGTTCACCAACACGAGCGCCAACAGGTTTCATCTCGTGAAGCTGGGAGAAATATTCCGGGGTTTCCCGATGCACGTTGAATTCCGGAATGAATCATGGAACGACGTACACTTTCTGAAAAATTTTCTCATTGAACATCAGCTTCAGGTGGTAAACGCCGACCTGCCGCGCATCAAACAGCTGATGCCGTTTGTATCCGATGTTATCGGCGACTCGGCGTACATCCGGTTGCACGGGCGGAATGAAAAGGGCTGGCTGCTGAACGGAATGGACACGCGGTACAACTATCTCTACAATGCAAAGGAAATGCGCGAGCTTCGCCGGCGCATTGATATACTTTCGGAGAAATGCAGCACCATCACCATCATCTTCAACAATACAACCGACGGCAAAGCAATTGCGAATGCATTCCAGATGATTTCTTCTCTTGTAGATGGAAAGCAGATCCAGCTTCCCGAAGCAACATCAAGGATGTTTCCTTCGTTGCTTACGGATATCAACGCAGTCGTTGAGAGCGGGTTATTCCTTCAGGACAAATCGTACGGCAAGGTGGGATAACGATCGTTCTGAGACAGAGCGGCGGGAAGGTCATCCGAACTTCTCGCCGCTTCTTATTTTGTACCCGCGCAGAAATTCCTCAACTCCCATCCGCTTTCGTCCCTCCTGCTGCAGCTCATCAATCGCGATCATTCCGTCTGCCGTGCAAACCTCCAACCCAGAATCTCCAACCTTCACTTCGCCCGGAAACCCGGATGCAGCCGCGTCAAGCACATGAGATTGAAATACCTTTATCACTTTCCCCTCGCGCATCGTGAACGCTGCCGGATGAGGAGAGAGGCCGCGGATTCGATTGTGAATTGTCCCGGCGGAGTGGTTCCAATCGATCTTGCAGTCTTCTTTAAAAATTTTCGGAGCCGGAGATGCGAGTGTATCGTCCTGACGACGAGTCACTGCTTTCCCTTGCTCAATCAGCCGAACAGTATGCAAGACAATTTCCGCTCCCACTTCGGCGAGCTTGTCGTGAATAGTTCCGGCATTGTCCCCCGGTGTAATCGGCAGCCGGGCTTGCAATAGCACGTTTCCCGTGTCCACTTTCTCCTGAAGGAAAAATGTGGTAACGCCCGTTTCTTTTTCGCCGTTGATGATCGCCCAATTAATGGGCGCTGCTCCACGGTATTTCGGTAGAAGCGATGCGTGAAGATTGAATGACCCGAGTCGCGGGATCGCAAATATTTCTTTTGGCAAAATCCGAAAGGCCACCACAATAATGAGGTCGGGATTCAAGGCCTGGATGCTTGCGACGAATGCAGGATCTTTGAGAGACTCGGGCTGAAGAACGGGAAGCTTGTGGGTCAGCGCTCTGAGCTTAATTGGCGTCGGCGAGAATTCTTGTCCCCGACCACGCGGTTTGTCAGGCGCTGTTACAACTGCCTTGACGGGATATTGATGAGCGAGAAGTATTTCAAGACTCGGCACCGCAAAGTCCGGTGTTCCCATGAAAACGATTGAGACTGCGAAGGGATTTCTCCTGAATTATTTTTCGGCGAGTTCTTCTGCGAGCATAACGGGATAAGCCACGTCGACCTGGCCTTTCAGTATTTTGTTCAGGCGGCCGCGCATCAGTTTTCTTTTTACAGTTCCAAGGCGGTCGAAAAAAAGTATACCGTTTAGATGATCGATTTCATGAAGCAGGACTCGACCGAGTAACCCGCTCGCTTCGATCTCTCTTTCATTCATCTGGAGATCTGTATAGCGGACATTGACAGTTTCAGCCCGCTCGACCTCGTCCCGGATATCGGGAATACTCAGGCATCCTTCTTCCATTTTCCATGCACCCTGCGAGGCAATTACTTCAGGGTTGATGAGAACGAGTTGCTGGGGACTGGCCGGAGATTCCTGGCCGGCAATCCGGTCGGCCGCCTCGCCCACGCCTTCATGTTTCTTCTCGTCAGCATCTGAGATATCGACAACAATAACACGTTCCAGTGAGCCAACCTGATTTGCTGCAAGGCCGATGCCGTTCGCATGATGCATCGTTTCAAACATATCGTCAACGAAGCTCCTGAGCGCAGCATCCACCTTCTTTACAGCCTTCGCTCGTTTGCGTAAAACCGTCTGACCGTATAAGTATATGGGAAGAATTGCCAAATGCTTTTCAAAAAATGTTTGACTCAAATAATATACTGCGCCTTGCGAACTTATTCAACCACGCGGCGGGCACCAACAAAACGTTTCTTGTAATACGTGCTTTCGAGTGAGGAGAGGGTCACACCTTCGTTGACACTTGCGTGAGCAAAGATGTCGTCTTCGATGTAAATGCCCACATGCGAGGGAGAATGACCCGTTGTGTTGAAGAAAACGAGATCGCCAAATTGTAATTCCCTCCTGGCAATTTTTTCACCTGTGCGGAATTGTTCCGATGTAGAGCGCGGCAAAGGTGTGCTGGCTGCAGTCCGGTACACCTCGCATGTGAACCCGGAACAATCCATGCCCCGTTTCGTCGATCCGCCATAAGAATATTGTACACCAAGATAGCGTACGACCTCCAAAAGAAATTGATCCCGATTCAACCCATTCGGAAGAATATTGCTTTCAGCAGAAGGGTCGGCGGAAACTCTTTTTTTGAATGAGCGAAGGTCAACCTTTTTGTCGTCTTCGCGGGCTCTTTCTCTTTTTATTTTGGCGAGATAGCGGAATTCGTTTTCATCCTGAACAATGCCGGTTGGTTTGTCTTCTATCTCCCGTGTTGTTTTTGAAGATGAACAACCGGCGAAAAAAAGAGCAAAGGCAGATACGAAACAAGCCAGCACTGCAAAGGCTTGCGAACAAATCCTGTTTTCAACTTTCATCAATGCTTCCCCATCTCTCAATACCAAGATTTCATAAAAGACAAAGCCTCCATTCAGGAGGCTCTGCATGTTAGCCAAGGTATGCTCTCAGTTGTTTGCTGCGAGAAGCGTGACGCAGGCGGCGGATCGCTTTTTCTTTGATCTGCCGGACCCGTTCACGTGTCAGCTTGAACTTTTCTCCGATCTCCTCAAGCGTGAGTGAATGTTCGCGGCCAAGTCCGAAATAGAGCCTGATCACTTCCGCTTCGCGTTCGCTGAGCGTTGAAAGAGCGCGCTCAACTTCGCGACTCAACGACTCTTTCATCAGTTCGGAATCGGGCGCCGGTTGTCGTTCATCCTGAATAACGTCCAACAAGCGATTGTCCTCGCCCTGCGCAAACGGAGCGTCCATTGAAAGATGGCGACCGGAAATCTTGAGAGTGTCGGAGACTTCAAACAGCGACATGTCAAGTTCTTCCGCCAGTTCGCTCGCACTCGGCTCCCGTTCGAATTCCTGTTCCAGCGTGCTGAATGCTTTTCCGATTTTGTTCAATGCACCAACACGATTCAGCGGCAACCTGACGATGCGTGACTGTTCGGCGAGCGCCTGAAGTATCGACTGACGGATCCACCAGACCGCATACGAGATGAACTTGAATCCTCTCGTCTCATCGAACCGCTTGGCAGCTTTGATGAGTCCAAGATTGCCTTCGTTGATCAAATCTCCCAGCGACAAGCCCTGGTTTTGATATTGCTTTGCGACGCTCACCACGAAACGAAGATTCGCCTTGGTCAGTTTTTCAAGAGCGCGTTGGTCGCCTTTCTTGATCCGCTGAGCAAGTTCAATTTCTTCTTCGGATTTGAGTAAATCTACTTTTCCAATTTCCTGCAGATACTTGTCGAGCGATTGGCTTTCACGATTTGTATACTGCTTTGCAGCTTTGCCCATTTTTCACCTTGTTGTTTTCTAAAATTCTGATGACTCGGCGCTGCGCTCAGGATTCAAGATCAATCCTGTCGACAATTCCCACGATGCTTGCATCCACGGGCGCCATTTCAACGGGCAGAGGAATAACTGCTTCTCTCGCCGTTATATAAATAACTGTCTCGTCGGTTCCGGCCCCGACTGTATCCACGGCAACAATTGGGTCCCCGGCGTTTTCACGTTTTCCATTTATCGGCTGAATAAACAACAGCTTGAAACTGTTCAGATTTTCATCCTTGCGGGTTGCCCAGACGTTGCCTATGACTCTTGCAAAAAACATTCGTCAGTCCGGAATATCAATTTTATCCACAACGGCCATGATCACTGCGTCTACAGGCTTATTTTTTGTCTTTGCCGTCTGACGTGCCGAACTTCCGCTACAGAGAAGCACAACATCCCCAACACCTGCCTGCACGGTATCCACGGCGATGACGAATGTATCCTTGAGCTTGTAGTCCAGATCGAGATGCTTCACAATCTGAAACGTCATTCCCACAAGTTCCTCATCCTTGCGCGTCGCCCACACGCTGCCAACAACTTTACCGAGTATCATAATTTTCTCTCTTGATTATCGTTGTCCTGCTTGCCGCTACTGCTGAATGGATTGAACAACATTGATTATTTCTGAACCTGATTTGTGTTCCCGAAGGAACTTTGTCGGAATAATCGTCAGGCCTTTGATTCCTCTGAAGTCCTTTTTTCTATCTGTTAGAAGAGGAAGTCTGCTTTCCAAACAAAGTCCCGCAATAAGAATATTCCATACAGATGTTTTTTTGTTCGATGAAATCAGCTCGCCGTACATCCTGGCTTTTTTTGGATTCAACCCCATCACTTTCATCGCCGACATCGAATCTTCGATTGCTTTTATCTCTTCTTCCGTCTTCGCAAGTGCAAACAATTCAATTGCCTGATAGACGGTTGTGTAGCAAAAAAACTGACTCATCGCCAGACGCAGCACCGAAGGTTGCCGGGCACCCGTAAGGTATTCCAGAAACACATCTGTATGAATAACAACTTTCGGAACATTCACTTTTGCGCCCGCCGGATGAATGCGGTATCGTGTTTCAACCTTCCTTCACCCAGCAAAAATTTTAAAACCTGCTCGCGGGATTCAAGCTGCACTCTTGCAATACGTTCAACTTCCTCTTCTGTTACACGTTTCTCGCGCAAGCCGACTGATATTTCTTCCCTGTGCAGCCGAACATGAAGTCTGCGGCCGGCGAACTGCTCAGCAATTTCAACCGGAACCGTGATCCTGCCATCATCATCAATCAGCGCTTCGAACTCATTGCTTGCGTGTTTCTGTTCCATATTCAAACTACCTGACTCAGAAAGCTGGTTCCGGCCAATGTATTCCGGACACCAAAGAACTCTGCTACGGTCTTGCCGAGGTCTGCAAATGTCGCCCGGATCCCGATGTTATTTCCGGCTGATTTTGCTCTGGAGTAACACAAAACCGGCACATATTCACGGGAATGATCGGTGCTGGGCGTAACCGGGTCGTTGCCATGGTCTGCTGTTATTATTAACAGATCACCGTCCTTAACCGTTTCAACGATGCGGGGAAGTTCTTTGTCGAATGCTTCGAGAGCCGACGCCAACCCCTGCGGGTCGTTGCGATGTCCATACAACGTGTCGAAGTCGACCAGATTGGTAAAGATCAATCCCGACGTCATTCTGCGCGATTCTTCAACAATGAACTCGATTCCTTCGGCGTTACTTTTCGTGTGTAATTTCTTCTTTAATCCACGTCCCGCAAACAGATCATCTACTTTTCCGATACTTGTTGTTTCGATTCCGTTATCCGAAAGAACGTCAAGTACCGTTGTATCAAGGGGCTGCAAGGAAAAGTCCCGGCGATTCGCTGTACGGAAAAAAGCGCCATCAGTTCCTACAAATGGTCTTGCAATTATCCGGCCAACGGCGAACGAGTCGATACATACCTCATTCCGGGTCTTTTCGCACATCTCATACAATTTATCAAGAGGGATAATTTCCTCGTGGGCTGCGATCTGAAAAACAGAATCGGCGGATGTATATACGATAGGGAATCCTGTACGGACATGTTCACTCCCAAGCTCCTGAATGATCGCCGTGCCGGATGCAGTTTTGTTCCCAAGATATCCTTTGCTGCCTGTGACTTCGCAAAACTTCTTCAGCAGCGTTTCGGGAAAACCATTCGGAAAAGTCGGAAAGGAGTTCTTCAACACTAATCCTGCGATTTCCCAATGACCGGTTGTGCTGTCCTTGCCGTGCGACACTTCAGCCATTTTTCCGAAACTCGCCCGCGGAGAGGTTGCCGGCTTCACTCCCTTGATTGGTCCAATATTGCCAAGGCCGAATGCTTCAAGATTCGGCAGATGTAATCCTCCAACAACATTTGCAGTATTGCCAAGCGTGTTACTGCCCTGGTCACCATACAAATGCGCGTCGGGAAGTTCTCCTATCCCGACGCCATCCAGTATTATCAATACGAGCTTGCGTTGTGTTGAAATGGAAAGTCCTCCGCCCCCGGTTTTGTCGGGAGAGTGGAATGGCATGCGATTATACCTGTTAACCGTAGACAGCTTTTTCGTTGCACTTGCAGACTTGCACGCGATGTTCGTTAAACTTCACGCTGCCTGAAGATTTTGAAGGCTCAGACGAAACGGTCAGCAGAGGTTGGTAGATCGTACCGCATACAGGACATTTTGAGCCCTTCATTGCGGCAGCTTTGGTTGCTTTGTCAGCGAAACTTTGTTGTTTAGCCATTATGAAACCTTTCTCAATTAACTTTTACATTTCCCGCAAGGGGGATTCTTATTAAAAAATTCGTACGAGGTTGCCGCCGCTTTCAATAGCTTTGCTTAGCACCTGCGATGTTCCGGCAATCAATTCTTCTTTTCTCATTCCTTCGTTCAACCCGCACACACCCGCACTCACAGTAACAGAACAATTCAGTCCGCCGATTAACAATATGTTGCTGGCGATATGTCCACGGACTTTGTCTGCCCAGAGGTATGCGTCGTTGGCAGTCGTGTTCACGAGAAGGACATTCAGTGTATTCGAGTCCATTCTTCCGATGACATCATAGGGCTGCGTGTTTGCACGTACGAGCCTCGAAACTTGCCCAAGAATTCCTTCAAATCCTTCACGCCCATACCGGTTTACTTGCTCTTGCATTCCATCGATTGCGATCGAAACAAGCGAAAGTTCTGCGCCGAAGTCTTCTGCGCGCTTCACTTCATCTTCAAGCTTCTTGCTGAAATGTTTCTTGTTGAGCGCACCTGTTAACTGGTCGACCGCGATGTATTCCTTCACAAGATCATTCATGTAAAGGACTTCGAGCAGCTCGGCGGCGTTTTCGACAAGCCTGTACAGAATTTCAGCCTCATTGGGAGAGAACTGGAATTTGTTCGCGCTTTCCAACGTCAGCGCGCCATAACAGCGATTCAGCGAACTGATCGGCACACAAAGGAACGAACCTTGAAGTGAGATCATCTCCCCGGCTGAAAACCGGATCTGAGGTTGCGCTTCAAGATCGTTCACATGAATCAGTGTGTTCGCCGAAATTGCCTTACCAACGATACTCTCATTGAAATCCACGAGATCATTCAGCCCGGGATAGAGAATATTGCTTCGATTCATGACTTTTTGAACAGCCCAGCAATTCAGTTCTTCCGAGTACATCGTAATTGTCAGAACATCCCAGCTGAGCAGTTTGACTGCTTCGTCAGTAAGTGAATCAAATACGGTTTGTTCCTTCCGCTCACTCTTTACTCTATCCTGCAATCGCCGGATTGAAGTGAGCAATTCCGAATCCAACAATAAATCATACTTGCTTGTGTATGTTTTGATCAGAGCGGAAATCATTTTCGTGAATTGTCCAAGCAACGAAAGCGTTTCGGCACCGAATGCATCTTCGGCTTTGCTGTCGGCAACAATTACTCCTTCCGGCAATTGCTCTTGCGGTGCGCCTTCCCATGGAGAAGTCAGATAATACACGGGGACAACGACCAACGATTTAATATCCTCCCCGGCAACATAATGGCGCACGAGTTCTTTTTCTGCCAGCGAAGAAATTCTTCCGAGCACCTGAGGTTTGCCGCTGCGTGCAACCTGGCTGACAATATCCTGATCGATGCTATACCGCTTCACCATCATGAAGTTGGAACTATCGGTCGCCTTTGCCTCTAAAACCATTTGCTGCTTTTCACGGTTCGCCCAGAAAAATGCAACCGAGTGTGCGAACAAAACCTCCTTCATTGCCAGCAGCAATTTGCTCAGCAAAAAGTTAAACTCGCTGCGCGGCTCGCTCTCGTTGCGGAAAATATCAGATTCCAAATCAAAGAAGTCCGCAATTTCAAACTCCTTCATCTTCTCTTCCTTTGCAGTCACGACGGGCTGCACAGACTTCGTTGAGGGAACAACGACATCATCTTCCGAAATTTCTTTTACAACGTACGCAACGGAAGATGATGGTTGAAAATCATCGAAGAGCAGTTTTTTCATGTCTCCTTCTTCGGGCTGTGAATACAATTCCTTTTGTCCGTTTTCCGGACCTCCGGATCGCTTACCACGCTGAACCCCTTCATTGAACACACCCTGGCGTTGCAACACAACGAAGACGTACGCACACATCCCTGCAGCGCCAACTCCGCACACAATTCGCCCGACAGTCGAACCAAGAAAAAGACCAACGATGAGCGTAAGAAAAACAACGAGCGCTATGGTTCCTTGGACAGTTTGAATCTTCTTCCAAATAATTTCAACCATTGCGGTCGACGCTACCATTGGTCAGCGATAAAATAGGATGCGGCAAATAATAAAACCATTGAGAAAATACGCAATAAGCTCAGGAAAGTCAATAAACTTGCCGTGTTACGAGTTAAAAATCATTTATTGATGCTGTTGGATACTGCGGTCTGCTCAGTTGTACAAATGGTACCTGGAGCTCAAAGACGAAAAACCATTCGGCACCTCATCGGGGGGAGAGAGAGCAGGATTAGTTAGCGAGTCATAAACTTCTTGAGAACCCATTAAACGAAGGAACGACGACTTGCGAAGCTTGAATTCCGTTGGATAAGATGCCTGCAACTGTCGAATGAGAGCCATGGCTGTTTTTAGTTGCCCGAACATATTTGCATCCGTTACATCCACAAATACTCCCGAACACCGTTCACCTGTGAATTTTGATGAGGTTGGAGTAAACAAAACGGCACTAAACACTACTCCCTCAAGCGAGAGTTTATTCAGATCTTTTGCAAGCAGTTCGCCATCAATGAACGGCGCCCCGATATACTGAAACGGTTTCTCCGTTCCACGCCCTTCAGAGATGTTGGTTGCTTCAATAAAACACGTTGCTGGGTACGTAGAGGCTGCTCCAATCGTCGGAATATTTGGGGATGGCGGAATCCAATTCAGTCCTGAGTCGGGCCATAACATGGAACGCGCCCATCCTTCCACTCGGATTACTGTCAATTTGCATTTCGATTTACCGGAAAGCCAGCCCTCTTCGTTTATCATCATTGCGAGTTCACCACATGTCAATCCGTATACAACGGGAATCGGATACATGCCGACAAACGATTTCAGAGAATCCTCCATGACCGGCCCGTCGATTTTGAGTCCGCCCAACGGATTCGGCCTATCAAGCACGACAAAAGGAATTCCTTTTTCCGCTGCCGCCTCCATACATAAACCCATTGTGGAGATATAGGTGTAGAAGCGAGCGCCAACATCCTGGATGTCATAGACAAGGACATCCACATTAGCCAACATAGGGGGAGTCGGCTTACGGGTCTTTCCGTAAAGTGAGAAGATTGGTATTCCTGATTTTTGATCGATCGTGTCGGAAACTTTTTCGCCGGCCGCTGCCTCGCCTCGGACGCCATGTTCAGGGCCAAATAGTGCAACGATTTTCACTCCCTTTTGTATCAGCACATCGACGAGAAACTTCCCCGACGAAAGCCTGGCGGTCTGATTGATAATCAACCCGACACGTTTACCCTTCAGTAAGTCCAAATGTTTTTCCATCAACACATCGTTACCGAGCTTCACCTTCGGCTCCGGCAGCCCGGCACTCCAACATTTCGTCACTCCTATAAAAGCAAGCAATAAAACTGCAGGCAACAATATGGTTCGAGTGAGTATCACGCGACATTCACTTTTGATTTCACAATGCACCATGCGGCAATCGTCATTCCATCCCATATCTCTCCGCTGCGGACCTTCTCGTCAATTTCATTGGCAGTCAGCGACACTAACTCGAACTCTTCCGTTTCATCCGGCACACCGCCGACATGCTGCAACTCGCGGGCGATATACACCTTGCAGATTTCGTTTGTCACGCCGTTGTATGGATTGAATTCCCCTGCCAGAACAAATCTGCTTGACGAATAACCGGTCTCTTCTGTTAATTCATGCCATGCAGTTTCGTCGTGCGACATTCCTTCCTTCACACTCCCGCATGGGAACTCAAGACTCTCCTTGCTGTTCAGATAGCGGTATTGATTCACCAACAACAACCGCCCATCCTTAAGGATAGGGACGGTCATCGCAGAGCCGCCAATATGAACGTAATTGTACTCTCCGATCTTTCCGGATGGAAGCTCGAACATATCCCGCCTGTATTCCCACCAGTTATTTTTGAAGAGGGTGGCTTCCGAAAGTTTTTTCCAGGATTTCAGTGACATGCCGGCCTTTCGTTGCTGTTCGATCTTCTCTCATCCATAATATAAGAAAGCCCCTCTCTTGCCGGGAGAGGGGTTGGGTCTACGATCTCGTAGAGGGTGAGGAACTCCACTAACTTTTCGATGGCGTAATCTCCTACACCAACTCGCTCTCTGCAAAAAAGAATGCCACTTCAATTCTGCCGTTCTCCGCCGAGTCCGAGCCGTGAACGATGTTCTCGCCCTTATTATCTGCAAACAATTTACGGATTGTCCCTTCCGCTGCATCTTTCGGATCAGTTGCGCCGATGAGAGTCCGGTAATCCGCAACAGCATTTGCTTTCTCCAGAGCAATGGGAACAACGGGGCCACTTGTCATGAACTCAACAAGTCCGTCATAAAAAGGCCGGCCTTTGTGCACGGCATAAAATGCGCCCGCCGTTTCTTTCGTTAAACGAATTTGCTTCATGCCAAGGACTTTGAATCCGGCTTTTTGAATCCGTGAAATTACTTCACCCTGAATATTTTTTCTGACACAATCCGGTTTGAGAATTGCGAGTGTACGTTCTACTGCCATGTTGTTCCTTCTTGATTAGAATGTAGAGAGTTAGTGTTTTGTTATGCTGTTACCGCGACTCTTTCTAAGATTTCTTCTTTTTGAGCGCTTTCTTCTTCACGACTTTTTTTGGGGAACTTCTTTTCGCCTTCGTTGTTCCCGTCTTCGATTTTTTCTTCGACTTGAGCAATCCGTTTTTCATGAGCGCCTTCCGAATTGTTTCTCCGAGCAGTGCGGGAGTTTCCACGACAAGAATTCCGGCCTTTTTCATTGCGGACATCTTTTCCTGTGCAGTTCCTTTCCCTCCGGCGATGATTGCGCCCGCATGACCCATGCGCCGTCCGGGGGGAGCGGTGCGTCCGGCGATAAATCCAACGACCGGCTTCTTCACATATTTTTTGATATACGCGGCAGCCTCTTCTTCTGCAGTTCCGCCAATCTCGCCGATCATGATCACGGCATCGGTGCCGCTGTCTTCGTTGAATAATTTAATGGCATCAATAAACCGTGTTCCGATAATAGGATCGCCGCCGATACCGATGCAGGTTGATTGGCCGATTCCAAGAGCGGTCAATTGTCCGACCGCTTCGTAGGTCAGCGTCCCGCTGCGCGAGATAACCCCCACACGTCCCTTCTTGTGAATGAATCCCGGCATGATACCAACCTTACATTCACCGGGCGTGATGATACCCGGACAGTTGGGCCCGATCAAAACTGTCCCGTTCTTCTTTACAAACTCATACGCTTTTACCATATCCTTCGACGGAATGCCCTCGGTGATACAAACCACTACCTTCACTCCGGCTGCTGACGCTTCCATGATAGCATCCGCCGCAAAACCGGCCGGCACAAAAATCACCGAGCAGTCTGCCCCTGTTGCGGCTACTGCGTTGGCGACAGTGTTATACACAGGCACATCACGATTGAACGCATCCTTCTCATTACCCCTGTACTTGGTGCCGCCCTTACCCGGTGTTACGCCGGCGACAACGTTTGTTCCGTAAGCGAGCATTTGCGATGTGTGAAATGTTCCTTCGCCGCCTGTAACACCCTGAACGACGACTTTTGTTTTTTTATTGACGAGTACGCTCATTTAACTTCCTTATTCCATTGTTGAAATTGATTTACGCGTTCCGAAGTCTATCCTTCCGCTACAAAATCTGCAACTTTCAAAATCGTCCCCTCATTAAACTGCTTCCCCAACAACTGCACACCGACAGGCAAGCCCTTGCTATCGACGCCGCATGGCACGTCGATTCCGGGAACGCTCTATCTCTTTTGCCTCGGCTTTCCGGACTTAACATTTACCTTCTTGCCTAACTGTTCGATGTCGGCTAAATCCTGCAGTCGTCCAGTGGACTGCTTCGTTCGAAACAAATCTTCGCGACTAACGAAATTCACTTCTACCCCTTGAACATCTACTATAACTCTGCGATCATAACAATCCTCAAAAGTCACATCGTTCAAGTCCACGATCACATCAATGCGATTTGGCTCGACACCAAACTGATGTACATCATTGGGATCCAAAAAATCTTCCGGCTTTTTTCTAAGTGAGCCTAAACCAAAATCTTGAAGTGCCGAAACAAATTTTTCAGCATTTGCTCTATCGAGCCAAAGCCAAACATCCATGTCTTTTGTGTAGCGAGGGTGCCCGTGTGCAGCAACAGCGATACCACCGACCACAAGATACCGAACATCATGCACGTTTAACGATGCGATGAACTCTCTGAAATCTTTGGCGAGTACCATACCGCCAGGAGTTGTACTCTTGGCGGATTTCTTCTTGCGCGGCAAGCCTATCTTCGATTGAACGCGAGAGCCAGTACTCGAGGTCTGTCTTGTCTTCTTCCCCGAGCTTGATTTTTTTGTAGACGGGCGCGATGCGGCGCTTCTTTGTTTTCGTTTCATTCATTCAGTCCTCCAAAAAGTTTGCAACTTTCAAAATCGTCCCCTCATCAAACTGCTTTCCCAACAACTGCACACCGATAGGCAAGCCCTTGCTATCGACGCCGGATGGCACGCTGATGCCCGGGATGCCCGCGAGATTTGCCGATACCGTATAAATGTCCGACAGGTACATTGCAAGCGGATCGTTTGCCTTTTCGCCGAAACCGAATGCTGTCGTTGGTGTCGTCGGCATTAGTATACAATCAACGGACTTGAATGCGTTGAAGAAATCATTCTGAATTAACCGCCGGACTTTCTGGGCTTTGCGATAATATGCATCGTAGTATCCGGCAGAAAGAACATACGTGCCAAGCATGATGCGCCGTTTCGTTTCGGCGCCGAACCCTTCACTTCTGGACTTCACGTACATCTCGCCCAGATCGTTTGCGGCGGGTGAACGATAGCCGTATCGGGCGCCATCGTAACGTGCAAGATTGGACGAGGCTTCTGCTGTCATCAAAATATAGTATGCCGAGATGTTATATTCCGAATGGCGCAATTCAACTTCAACTATTTCCGCGCCGGCAGATCTCAACTTGTCGATGCTTTTCTCTATAGCCTGACGAACTTCTTCGTTCAATCCTTCAGTAAACGCTTCGCGGGGCAATCCGATCTTCATCCCTCGTACATTTTTTGTCAGAAACGAAGAATACTCGGGCACCGGGACTTCAGCAGAAGTCGAATCCATTTCATCATGTCCGGCAATTACCTGAAGGAGGCTCGCTGCATCGGCAACCGAATTGGCAAACGGCCCGATCTGATCGAACGATGAAGAGAGGGCCACCAAACCATAGCGGGATACGCGTCCGTATGTTGGCTTCATGCCAACGACGCCACAAAAGGATGCGGGTTGCCGGATCGATCCTCCGGTGTCAGTCCCAAGAGCTGTGTGCGACATTCCCGCAGCTACCGCAACGCAGGAACCGCCACTTGAGCCGCCGGGGACTTTTGTTTCGTCAACGGGATTAAGCACGGCCCCATATGCAGAATTCTCGGTGGACGAGCCCATGGCAAATTCGTCCATGTTGGTTTTTCCGATAACGACTGCATCTTCCTCCTGCAGGCGCCGGACAGCTGTTGCATCGTACAGCGAAGTGAAGTTTTGCAGAATTTTCGAACCGCAGGTAAGGACTTCATCCTTCATGCACAAAACATCTTTGACCGCAACAACCATCCCCGCGAGCTTTCCCGCGTTGCCCGCCACAATCTTCTTGTCCACCTTTCGGGCTTGAGTAAGAGCCTTCTCCGGGAAAACAGAAAGAAACGCGTTCAGGCGTTTCTTGTTCTCAATCTGCTCGAGATACGTTTCAACAACACGCTCAACCGTAGTCGTTCCCGACTCGATTGCCGCGCGTGTGGCAACGAAAGTAGGATGATGTTCCAATTCAAATGCTGGTTGTGGTACGGAATTGTGGCTCGCCCTCATCACAACTCAATGAACAGGGGAGTGAAATTACTACGAGGCAAACCGTTGAGGATTACTTCGGTTTCGAATCTATCTTCGTTGCGTTTTCAATGTCGTCCTGAATGCCACGCATAGCGCGCTTGAATTCGCTTATGCCCTTGCCCAACCCTTTGCCGATTTCGGGCAGCTTTTTCGGCCCGAAGAAAATGAACACGACAAACAAGATGACCAGCAGTTCAGTCCCGCCGATATTTTCAAACATGATCTTTTTCTTTTTTTGTTTCGTCAATTTTTTTTACGTCCGTCTCAACATCATCATCGATTTCACGTGATGCCTTCTTGAATTCCCGGATACCCTTTCCGAGTCCGCCCATTAGATCGGGGATTTTCTTCGCTCCGAAAAACAGAAGAATTGCCAGAGCAATCAGAAGTATTTCAGTTGCGCCAAGGTTTCCCATTTTTATTTCCTTTCCGATTCAGCAGAAGCGATTAGCATCTGCTCGCCAAACATACAATGCTCAATCAGTGATTTGAAAATCTTTTGCCCGTCCGTATGCCCCAACAATGGATCCGAAGCGCGTTCCGGATGCGGCATCATTCCCATAACATTGCCAGCTTCGTTCACGATGCCTGCGATATTCGACAACGAGCCGTTCGGATTCGCTTCTTCTGATACATCTCCCTCACATGTAGAATATCGGAAAATAATCTGATTATTGCTCTCGAGAGATTGCATTGTGTTTGCATCTGTGAAATAATTCCCCTCGCCATGGGCAATAGGAATTTTCAAAATTTCTCCGGCCACGCCAGCCGATGTAAAACGCGTATTGGCGTTTTCAAGCCGCAAATAAACATATTTACAGCTGAATTGCAGGGATTTATTTCTCAAGAGGACACCCGGCAACAGTCCGGCCTCAACAAGAATCTGAAAGCCGTTGCAGATTCCCAAAACTGTCCCACCACTCTGTGCGAATCGAACGACCTCTTTCATAACGGGAGAGAAACGGGCAATCGCACCGCAACGCAAATAATCGCCGTACGAAAATCCACCCGGAAGAATAATGACATCGGATCCCTTCAGGTCAGCTTCTTTGTGCCAGAGAAACTCGGCGTCTTGTCCCATGATATGCTTGCATACATGGTAGGCATCGTGGTCGCAGTTGGATCCCGGAAAGACAACAACACCAAATTTGAGTTTACCGCTCATTCAAATTTTTCAATTTCGAATTGATAATCCTCCATCACGGGATTAGCCAGGAGCTTTTTGCACACGGCTTCCGTCGTCGTGCGTGCGGCAGTTTCGCTTTCTGCATCAATGGAGAGTTCAATATACTTTCCCATTCTGACATCATTCACAGTACCGACATTCAATGTGCCGATAGCATGCTGAACAGCTTTCCCTTGCGGGTCGAGAATGGATTTACGTAGCGTAACTTTTATTTTTGAACGATACATTTAGATGTCAATTCGTGTTGGTTCGATAATATCTTCCTCGTCGAGCTTGCCGGAATGCATCATATGCTTGATGGAGCTGCCGACATACCTGATCAATCCCAAAAGAATAAATAGCCCGAACAGGGGAAGCAACGCACTCCCGCTCGTCACCGCAACAACAATAATCGCCAGCACAGCAAAGATGAATTTCCACGGATCTTTCTTAATTGCCCGCGGAGAAATTTTTGGGAGCGTGTCATACTTTATTTTGCTCACCATCAGTAGGGAGAGAGCAACGCAAATCCATGGAAGGAATTTTGCGGCAGTAGGTTCAAGTCCTGATACAGGACTCCAGTAGTTGAGGACAAACGCCGCGATAGTAAGTCCGCTGGCGGGAATCGGTAACCCGACAAAATGATCTTTATCGAAGCCGACAAGTTGAGTGTTGAATCTTGCAAGGCGAAGTCCGCCGAAAATCATCAGGCACGCGCTAATAAGAACTCCAACCGTGTCAAGTGTGTGCAGGTGGAGCTGATACGCCAGAAACGCAGGCGCTGCGCCAAACGAGACAACATCAGACAACGAATCTATCTGGACGCCAAACTCCGATGACGATTTTGTCAATCTCGCCATCACGCCATCCAATGCATCGAATGCCGCAGCGAGGAATATAAACCAGGCGGCTGAAACGAAATCAGCTTTCGTCGCATACAAGATTGAATTGAATCCGCAAAACATATTCAACACTGTAAACAAGCTGGGAACAACAGCGCGTGTTATTCTCATGACGTTGCTTTCATTATCAAATGAGTGAGAATCAAGGTATGGTTGCTATCACCGTTTCTCCCGCAACAGTTTTGTCTCCGATCTTCACTTTCACGTCGACCGGGTTCGGCATAATCACATCCACCCGTGATCCGAATTTTATCATTCCAAAACGCTCGCCGGCCCGGGCAACATCTCCCACTGAAATGGGCGCAACGATACGACGTGCGACAAATCCTGCTATCTGTTTAAAAAACACTTTCCTGTTCTTACCCTCAATACCAATATGCGTGCGTTCATTCCTTGTGGAAGATTTTTCCTCGTATGCTACCAGAAATTCCCCCGGTATATGCTTAAAATATCCTACAGTCCCATTAACAGGATAGCGATTCACATGTACGTTAAGCGGCGACATGAAAATGGAAACCTGAACTCCGGCTGCGTGCAAATATTCGTTCTCCTCCACATCCCGAATGAGGACGACGGTTCCATCTGCAGGGGAAATGATAAATTTGTCATCTTGGGGGGTGGTCCGATCCGGATCCCGGAAGAAGTTGAGCGTGAAGACAACCAAACCGATGAAGAGACACGTGCAAGCAATTCGAAGCCATTCCCACTCGATAAAAATCCAACTTATCAACGTACCAATAAGGGCAACAAGGACTACGACAATGACAACATCATAACCATATTTTGTTATCAAAAAACTGCCCTTCACGTAGAGGGATTGCATTAAACAACGGTCAAAGTTACCTAAAGGCTCTTTGAAAGTCAACGAACCCATTTCCGTTGCATCAAGAGTTATTAGGCCTTCAGGCAAGCATTCTCAAAAATTTACATCAAGATAAACAAGAACGAACTGCGCTGCGGAACCTTTTGCGGAATGATGGGAGGATTAATTCAAATATCAGGCTGCATCAATGCGAGTGAACTGATACTGCTTTTCATCGCACGGCTAAGATCCGGACAAAAAAAATCCGCCCGGTTTAATGCCGGGCGGATTTTATGCTGCACGATTATTTCACCTGGAATTCTATTCTTCGATTATTTGCCCTGCCTTCAGGCGTCGTATTTATGTCGATGGGATCGCTCATCCCTCTACCGGTTGCGGTCAGCCTGGCGGCGGGAATTCCGCGCTTTAATAGCCAGGTTCTCACGGCTTGCGCGCGACGAATCGAGAGTGACATATTCATTTTCGCGCCGCCCTGATTATCCGTATGCCCGACGATCTCTACCTTCACAGCGGGATTATTGACCAGTGCACGTCGTGCCCGTTCGAGAGTCTTTTCGGAATTCTGCAGCAGCTTCGCGCTGCCGGAGACAAAGTTCACCCCTTCCAACACAAGACGTTTGCCTGCTTCCAGAACAATCGGCGCACCGCCCGGCAAATCATCCTTCGGGTCAAGGGGATTCGTGCCCTTTAGAATTTCCGCACCATCAGCTATACCTCCGCCGTCTGTATCAATCTTGATGGGGTCGGTTTTGTATTTGTGAACCTCATCGCCGTCCGTTAATCCATCGCCGTCAGTATCTGCTTTTAGCGGATCAGTATGATACAGTTTCAACTCGTCCCAATCCGAAAGTCCGTCGCCATCGGTATCGACTCTTAACGGATCGGTATGATGCGTCAGGACTTCATCGCCGTCGGTGAGGGCGTCGCCATCGGTGTCAATTTTCAATGGATCGGTTCCGTCTTTGTTGATCTCTACACCGTCGGAGAGTCCATCGCCATCGGTATCGGTGAGTGTTGGATCGGTCCGGTATTTAAATACTTCATCACCGTCCGTCAAACCATCGCCATCCGTATCCGCTTTCAATGGATCAGTCTTATACCTGTTTACTTCTTCTCCATCTTTTAATTTATCACCATCCGTATCGGGATTATGAGGATCCGTGCCCAGCCGTTCCTCAACCAGATTGGTGAGTCCATCCTCATCGTCGTCATCAGCATCGCTTCTGCCGAAATAAAAATTGAAACCGGCTTTTACGCTTCCATACCAATCGGGTATTTTGAATTTGAAAAAGTCCGTCTTGTCATCCAGAATTCTGGCACCCGCTTCCATCGTGAACGAAATGCTCTTACCCATGAACGCGTCAAATCCTATTCCGATTGGGATGTGAAAGGATGTATGATATTTTGTATCGGGGAAATTTATATTGGTACCCGTGACTCCTTTAAACATCATCACTCCCGCACCGACATAGAAGTACGGCGCGACTTTCTTTCCCGGGGAAAAATGAAACCAGCCCACAAGGCTCGCGTGTCCTGCGCGCAGCTTCAAGTAATCGTTCGGGAGCTCAAGCTTGTAGGTGGGATTTTGTCCGGCCTTGAGTTCTTCATATCCTCCCTGAACGCCAAGAGAAAATCCGCGGGAAACACCATACCTGAGATACGTTTCCCCACCAATACCGATTTTCCTTTGGTTCATATCGTTGAACCACATGTTTGCACCCCCGTGAAGACCAATGGACCATCTTCCCCCCGTTGTTTGAGCTATGGTTGCCAGCGGTATAAAACAGACTGAAACCGCAACCCAAACCATAGCAATGCGGGATATGTGTATCACGAGAATCTCCTATTGTGTGAAAGGAACGAGAAAAAAGTGGAAGGCTGCTTTAAAGCAGCCGCAAGATATTATTTTCGGTGAGGATTGTCAAACGGCCGGCATATAAGAATTCATTGCTTTACCAACGGCATTTTCGTAATTTCGATACATACTTTTTTCTTTGCCCCGTCGTCTAATGGCAAGACGGCAGTCTCTGGATCTGCTTATCGAGGTTCGAATCCTTGCGGGGCAGCAAACAACACGCGGAATTGGCCTTATCGTCTAACGGTTAGGACGGAGCCCTCTCAAGGCTCAAATACGGGTTCGATTCCCGTTAAGGCTACCACACCTCTCTCCGTCTATCCTGCCGTTTCACAATCCTGTTTCATTCTACAGCTGCAGCAAATGCAACGCGAAGCCACCGATTTCGATATCGAGATAGACTGAGAGAAGCTTACCGTCTTTTTCGTTTTTGGTTTCTGATTTAATGCGGACACCGGCGCGCTCAAAATGTGCAATCGCCCGGTGTATGAAGTTCGTTCCAATTGCAAGGTGGCCATGTTGGCCGAGGTACATCCGTTTGAGAAATTCAAATTGGCTGCCGACAAAAATCGATGACGTGCCGTCATTCACCGAAAGTCCCAGTACATTTCCAAGCGCGGAAGCGCCGGACATCGCTTCGTTCGCCTCAGGGTTGTTGATGCCCACATGGCGGAGTTCGAATCCGAGCATCGCGTGTACCGCTTGTGAAGCGAGACGACGTATTTCAGTAAACTTTTTGGTATTGATGAGCTCGGTCTTCACCATCCAACTTCCGCCACAAGCAAGGACTTTCGGGAATTTCAGATAAGAAAGAATATTCGATTCATCGATGCCGCCTGTGGGAATAAATTTCAAATTCTTATATGGAGCGGAGATTGCTTTGAGAAACGGAAGTCCGCCGTTTGCTTCAGCGGGAAAAAATTTTACAACATCCAACCCCAACTCCAGTGCCGCCTCTACTTCAGTAGGCGTTGCAATGCCCGGCGTGACGGCAATGTTATTCTTCAGACAATATTCTACAACGTTGACGTTCAATCCGGGTGAGACGATATATTTTGCACCGCTTTCGACGGCTGACTTTACCTGATCGACAGTCAGCACGGTTCCTGCACCGAGCAACATTTTGGGAAACGATTTTGAAATCTGTGCAATAGCATCTTTTGCTGCGCTCGTCCGGAAGGTTACTTCGGCACAAGGCAACCCGCCGTCAATCAATGCCTGAGCCAGAGGAATTGCATCTTGCACATCGTCAATTGCAATCACCGGAACAATACCGACCAAACCGATTTCTTCAAGAATTGTATTCATGTTTTCCCTTGTTAGCGTTTAATTCGTGCACTTCCGCCACCCATCACGTGCTTTATTTCCTCCATCGTCACCATACTCGTATCGCCTCGCGTACTTTGCAGCAATGCGCCGTGCGCGGCTCCCATCTCAACACAATCATGCGGTGTCATTCCATGTAACAAGCCATACACAAATCCGCTGCAAAAACCGTCGCCTCCTCCAACCCGATCCTCGATCTCAAGGTTTTCATATTGTTTTGATTCATAGAACACGCCATCATAAAACATAATCGCCGACCAGTTGTTGACGAGTCCGCTGACGACTTCGCGCAGTGTCGTTCCGACTGCCTGAATGTGCGGATACGTCGCGACTACTTTTTCTACCATCTTCTTGTAACCCTCAACG
>JBKJJX010000325.1:0-20450 GCA_046597825.1 Bacteroidota bacterium
TTGGAGAATACCAACGGCAAACTTCCGTTTGTCGTTGGTATTCTCCAATTCCGTTGGCGGGCCTATATCAACTCCCCAAATTCTTCCTCCTGAGTGTCCGATGAAGTTCAGGAAAACAAGACCGTTCCTGACATAATTCTTCATTTCCTGCTTATGCTCGCCGTCGATAACACCCGATGTGGTTTTGTACACACGGAACGCTGTGCCACCAATAGGAGGCGGCAGAACTTTCGAGTTAATCAGGTTGTCTGAATACCCGTTAAACTGTGCACGCTCAATAGGATCATTCCCTCCGGCGACAAACAGAAAATTCTTATTCCACTCGCCGAGGGTGTAGTTATCGTATCCCATAAGCTTTGAAACAGTCCGCTGTGCCTGCACTGGGTCTTCAACCGGGATTCTTCCTGTTGACATGTATGGCAGTGAAACCGAATCGGGGTTGAATGCGACAAACCAATTGTCGCTTGCCGGAACTCCGAATGCCGGGACATAATTTGTTTTGATAGTTGATGGATGATATCGGTGGAAATCCCAACAGGCGTCGCCAAAGAACAAGACATTGGAGGGTTTTGGAGGCGTCCAGTTATCATATGTGTATTTGAGGAATGTCTTCAGCTTCGTTGCATTCATAACGCCGTAGTTGAACTCGTCATAAATGTCCTGAACGTCAATGACTTTCGCACGAACACCGTTCACGTTCTGGCGATGCGCCGCAAGCTGCAGGGCAGATGTGAGAAAATTCCTGTGCGTGATAATAATGTAATCCGCACCGGCGGTGTTTGCGCGGATATCCACAAACATTTTTTGTGAGACGGATGGAACAGGCGTTGCGCCAGTTGAAGTCGTAACGACATACGACCGGGGTATGGAAACTGTATCCCTGAACGTGACACTATATCCTCCTCCCGACGGCGAGACAGTCATGCCGGTCAGCATTCTGCCGGTCGCCAGATCGTACGCTGAAATTTGAGGAGATGAAAATCCATTGGCTACAAATCCATATTTCGTCTGAACGCCGGGTGAAGGAAATCGAAACGGGAGTTGATCGTTTGTGGCAGTCAATCGGCGAACATAATCAATTTCAAACCAATCGAGATAGAACTGATTTGTTGTCGCAGCGGTTTGCACTGACTGGATTTTCAAGACATTGTTCCCATTGACGAGCCATGACGACGGGACTGTCGCGGAGAACAAAGCAACTGTCCTGCCTGCAAACGTAATTTCTCCCGCGAGGGAATCGTTAATCCAGAACTTTGCCCGATGATTTGGCACTGCAAAATTTGAGGTCGTGCTGGCGAGCCTGACCCGAAGGGATACCAATTGCGAAGTACCGGTATCGGCGTTGTCGAGATTTACGGGATAGGAGTTCGTTGTGTTAGGATAGAACCACGTATCGGGGGTTCCCCAAGCCCAGCCCTCACCGACAACTGTTTGAACGTTTATCACTTCGGGTGTCGTCGCTCCCTGGAAGTACCAGTTGTTCTCTTCGAAGTGTCTTGTCACTTTCGAGGATGTAACCAACTGGGGAAGCGGAAGAGAATCAACCGCAGCTGCAATAAATCTTCTGCCTGCCGCGCCACCCCACGTAAGCCAGTAAGCGCTCGTGTCAGAGTAGTAATCCAAGAACGTCGAGTCTCCGTGATTCATGTAACCATAAAACTCCACTGTCGTGTCCGGGCGGACGACAATGGGAATCTCAACTCCCCGCGAGAATATTTTCAGTGTGGGCACATCAATCAAATTTCCGTTCGCACCCGCTGCGACGAGCTGTGCTTTTGACACTTTGTACCATCCGTCCTTAGCAATCGGCATCCTGTAATAATTCTTGCCCGTCTCAAACCAATCACGTGTTGAATCGGGCGGTAACGATCCGAAAGCACGTTGAGCCTGGCCGCGCCATCCCTTTGCCTGATCGTAATTCCACATCTGATTTTTGTACACATCCTCAAAATATGGATCGGGCCGAGCCGACGATGACGCGGGCAGAGGAACAACCTGCCCTCTCAAATCTAAGACCGTCAGGCGCAATGATGCGCTCACAAGTTTTCGCAATGAATGTGTTGCCGGATTGTATTGATACGGACTAATGCGGATGGTTACTAATCGTTGCTCACGGAGTTCGACGGGTGCATCAACTCTGAATTGTGTCGCTGGAAATAATCGGTTCTGGGAATAGTAGATTGGATTTTTGAGATATTCAGCCGTTGCGTCGTGATTGTCATTGACGTTGTATGTTGGGAACGGAGCAACAAGAATATTCTCCGCTCCTTCATAGACAGGATTAATAAGTTCGGCACGCACAAAACCATCCGGCGGAACTCCAAGCGTAAGCACATCAACGGGAAGCATCGGCTGCCCGGTTGCATCCCCGCCTTCAATGTTCGATCCACTGAACAGAAGATGAGGCCTTCCCTCTATCATTACAGAAGAAGGATTTGAAATCTCTGGCCGATACGTAATCACCCAACCATTTGCCTGGGACTCAGCAAGCGTAAATTTTTGATCTGCTGCCATCGCAGCCGAGGCGAAAAACAACAGGCACCAAAAACTCCGAAACCGTCGCACACAATTCATTCAATCCTCACTTTACTTTAACCAGTTTCTCGATGGAAGAAATAATATTTCCGTCAGCATGGGTAGAGACGTTATAAAAGTAATACCCATTTGCAACCTCGTCGCCATCGCCGTCCCGACCATCCCAATATACGCGATTGAAGCCTATTTTCAATGCGTTTGCCGGCACATCAAGCTGCCTGATTTTTCGGCCTGCGACGGTAAATATCCTAATACTGAGTGATTCGACGGGTTTTGAGCCTGTGAGGACAAATGTGAAATAGGTTTCTGACCTAAAGGGGTTCGGAAAATTCACAACTTTCATGAGTTGCGTTTTGGACAGAACGCGAACATGTACCGTCTGCTTCAGCGTATCAAGTTCTCTGAAGTCATCCACCTGAATGGTCTCCAGGCCAATAACGTGGTCGCCTTCGGTGAGCATCGGGTGATAAGAGAACTCGGATACTGAACTAGCCGCCGGATTTTTTTGCAACGGGTGGATTGTACTGTCTCCATACAATCTGTTGTCGATGAAGAGAGAGATAGAAGCGACAAGCTCCGGCTTGCGAGGGCGGATAAGAATCGTTGGATTCGTCCCCACATAATCTCCATCCATAATCTGTGTTCCATCGGCAAAGATCTGCAGCGTATTGTCAGCGGTTTGGGTTTCAGTAACGAAGGAATAATAACGGACATTATTTTCAGCAATCAGATCCCTGCCGCCGGGAATGACTTCAACCTGCAACGTTGCGCGCCGGGGGAGTTTTGATAATGGAAGAGGCACGTTCACAGTTTGCGAACCGCCGACCAGAATCGGGGGCATATCAAATGTGCTCAAGCGCCGTGGCCGATTATTGATATCGAAAACTGAAATCGAAACCATTGCGCTGTCGCTGCGGACAAATCCGATATTGTATAGTGTCACTGCAATATCCTGCGTGCCCGGATGATCAACAGTCGACGAGCTTAGTGCTTGCAGACTCACGGCAAGATCGGCGGGTGGAACATAGTCCAATCTCCATTCTTTCAGTGAGGGAGTGACAACCGCATCAGTTGTTGCCAGCATTGCACTCATTTGAATTGATTTGTATGCCGATGCGAGTGAGTTCATGGATGTGAGATCGACATCAGAACTGTCCTGTGGGAGAATCCGTAGTGTGTCCACTAAGCCGTCTGAACGAATACCAAGAAATGCAAGTTGTGTTCGAGTCGTTTGCGGATTGCGTGTTTGCCAATGTAACGAGTTCCATGAGTTTGGAACCGACAGGCTCAGCGAGGTGATGCTGCCGCTTCCATACGTGTAATAATTAGGAACGTTTAGGAAGACGCCCGCTGTATCGGTTCGTGAGAACGATTCGAGCGGAGCCCCTTGCGGGAGACCGTCACTTTTGCGCACGATGAACGCCCAACAATCATACGGCAGCAGTTGCCGGATTCGCGTACTCCCAAGTTGTTCTATTGCAACTTTAAGGCTCTCGCTTACTCCCGTTGCACCATCAAGGACAACAGAGAAGGCGAGATAATTTCCGGGCGGCGTGTCATTGATATACGCGGTCATCTTGCGCGCTTCATCAAGGCCGAGGGATGGCGGAAACGCCGATGTATAGAATGTTTTGAATTCAGCCGATCCTGTAAAGTCATTCAATCGAACAACAAGAAAACTCACCGGATCAAAATTATAGCCTGTAATGTGCTGTTCGTTTACACGAATGATGCTGTAATATTCTGCCAGAGGATTGTAATGCGATCCGACCGATCGCGCAAACAAACGTACAGCCGGCGCCGGGGCAATCGTTACGCCGGAATCGGTCGATGCCGTTTGTCGAAGTATGTCCCGCCGGAATTGCTTCAGGGCATTCTCTCTCCACTGCACGTTAGGCAGGGCGGATGTCTCAAGCGAAGTTGAGAAAGATGATTCAACCCACTTCCCTACAATCTGCCCGTATACAGTGCGCGCTCTCCAGAAATACAACCTTCCCGCCGGAAGAGAAGGTGTCAACCATTCGCCGGTAACCGGAGTTGGAGTTATGCTTCCAGATGTAACAAGCGTCGGCGAATCAAACGTGTCGACTGTGTCCAGTTGGAATTCGTATTGAAATCCAGAAGAATCAATACCGACCGGACTCGTAACCACAAGGCGCTGGGATCCGGTATTTACGAGCGTATTCCGAAGAGGTTTTGAGATTGACAAGATATTGGCGTACACGTATTGATCGCGCGAGGAGCTATTATTGAACTCGGAAACTTCGTCAATTACATTCCCCGGATCCGCGGTTGCAGAGAGCACGTGCCTTCCCACCTTATCGGTTCCCCGCCATGCAATGGTAATCGAATCGATTTGTCGTATCGGCGGTAATTTTTTGTTCTCTAACAAATATGTTGTGGCTCCGTTGAACAGATCCGTTACCGAAACGCCAACGCTGTCGGATGGAACCAAGCCGTAATTCAGAACTTTCACCTTCACCTGCGCCACCGAGTCTAAAGGGGTCGGTGTTGGATTGTTTGAAGTGATTTGCTCTGTAGTAATAGTCAGATCAGGCTTAAGCGGGATTGCAAGCCTCGAAGCCGGATCTCCGAGAAGGTTGTTGGTTTTGACAGTTGTGTTCGTAAGAAAATCCCACGGCGAATCTCGCAGCATTCTGATTTTCGCATTCGTTGTAAGAGGACCAAACACTCTCGCTGAATCACGCACATCCTGCAAAAAATTCCTTGTCAGAATATTTCCGTAGAACGGGAATCCGAGCGTCGATGATGCCCACGAACCAATCGAACCACGATTGTCGGCAAGTACAAAATCTTCCGCCAGCACGTAACTGACCGGATCGGAGAACGCGCCAACATTGCAACTCACCGATGCGAGGAAAGGAAGCTTGCCGTTCGTATTTTCGAGTTCGTCGGGCGGACCAATATCGACTTCCCATACTCTTCCGCCTGAATGTCCAATGAAATTGAGAAACACAACACCATTGCGGACAATCTCTTTCATCCGGGCTTTGTGTTCTCCGTCGATCGCACCCGTCGTCGTCTTGTATGCGCGGAACGCAGTGCCGCCAATCGGGGATGGAGTGATTTTATCATTGATGAACGCATCCGATGCAGGCCCGTATCCTGTCCCTGCGACGAAAAGAAAATCTTTATTCCATTCTGAAAGTGCATAGGAATCGTAATCGATTACCTTCCGAACCGTATGTTGCGCCTGCATCGGGTCGTGAACCGGTAAGCGGCCGATATACATAAACGGCAATGCAATCGTGTCGGGGTTAAAGCAAACAAACCAATTGTCACTTGAAGGCACACCGTACGAAGGAACATAATTTTCGTTAATCGAATTGGATAAAAAGTGATGGAAATCCCAGCTCGCATCGCCAAGCATCAGGACATATGCGGGCTTCGGTGCAACCCAATTCTGGTATGCAGACTTCAGGAATGTTTTGATCTTTGTTGCGTTTAAGATTCCGTAATTGAACTCATCGTAAATATCCTGGACATTGATGACCTTCGTTCGGAGTCCGTTCACTGCGTGGCGGTGGGCTGCCAGTTGTTCAGCAGCTTCCATAAATTTTTCGTGTGTAATGATTATATAATCCGCACCGGTTGCATTGACACGGATATCGCTAAATACTTTTTGTGTTACATCGTAAACAGGCTTCGCTCCGCCCGGAGCTACAATCACAAAACGCCGTGCAGTTGACACAGAATCCCGGAATCGGATGGAATAGCTGTCGCCCTGAGCAATGAGAGTCGTGCCCGTTATCCTTCGTTGAGTCAGCAGATCATATACTTCAATGTCGGGGGAAGAAAATCCGTTTGAAATGAATGACTGTCGCGTCGATGCGCCAGGTGGCGGATTATAGAACAAGAGATAATTGTCCTTCGCCAGCAGCAGCCGGTTATAATCCACCTCAAACCAATCAAGATAGAATTGATTGGGAGATGCCAGCGTTGGGATAGAACGAATTCGCAGTGTCGCCTTTCCGCCTTTCAGAAGGTGCCGGGGAAATGCTGCCGAATAAATCGTCGACGTTCTTCCCGGAAGTGTCACGCGGCCAAGCATTCCAAATTCGCCTTGATCGAGTGTCGAAGCAGTGTCCACAATACGGAATTCAGCGTGATGGTTTGGCGTGGTGTAGTTCAGCGTCGTGCTTACCAGACGGGTGCGCAGTGTCGCCAGCTGTGATGCGGTGTCAACATTGTCGAGTGTAATTCTGTTATCCTTCTGCGTGCCCGGGAAAAACAATTGATCGGCCTCCCCCCACGTCCACCCTTCTCCGGGCGTTTCTTCGATGTCAACAATGTCATCAGGCTCCTTCGTCCCGCGGAAATAATAATTATTCTCTTCAAAGTGTTTCGTCGTAATGCCGCTTCGGATATCCGGCGGAAGCGAAACCGAATCGGTATAGGTTGGCGTAAAGCGCAATCCTGCAGCGCCACCCCACGTCAGCCAATATGTTGTTGTGTCGGTGTAGAAGTCCGTGTAAATCGAATCACCATGATTTCTTTTTCCAAAAAACTCAACGCTCGTATCGGCACGTACGACAATGGGAATTTGAATTCCTTTTTCGAACAGCTTCATCGATGGAGGATCAATCTGCGTCGCTCCAGCCGCAATGAGTTGCGCCCTGGTTACTTTGTACCATGCGTCGTCAGTAACGCGGATTCTGTAGTAGGCACGGCCCGGTTCGAACCAATCTCTGGTTGAATCCGAAAGACTTTGCGCACCGGAGGTTTCATTCTTCCTCCATCCCTTCGCTTGTTCATAATTCCACACTATATGCTGATATGTATCTTCGAAAAAGGGATCGGGTATAGATGGAGTCGGTGCAGGAATCGCCATCGGCTGGTTGGCCGCATTGCGGATTGAGAGACGCAGCTTGGAAGAGATCAGCCGGCGAAGAGTCCGTGCAGCAGGATTATATTGGTAGGGAGATATGCGAACGGTTGCGATGCGTTGAGCGCGCAGCAATACCGGCGCATCGATTGCCATCTGATGAAGAGGAAAAAAGCCATTGACAGAATACACCGACGACTTTTTGTTGTATTGTGGAACCGGCTCCTTCTCGCTATCAACCACGTATGTCGGATGAGGAGCAACGAGTTGGTTTGGAATTTCTTCGTAAACCGGATCAAGAAGTTCGACATGGAGAGAAGCGTCAAATGGAATGCCGAGCGTCAGTGCTTCAACGGGAAGAAGAGGATATCCCGCGGGATTGGAAGGGCCATCGAGGTTTGACGGGCCCGTAAAAAGAATATGGGACTTTCCGCCAATCTGAATTGTTGAAGCAGGCTCCGGCTGCGAACTGAATTCAACTACCCATCCATCCGCTTCGGTCGACTTGAGTGTAAAGGACGATGAGTCCGCCGCTGCAAATCCGGACTCAATCAGACAGCAGATCGCACAAACACTGATAGCAAACAACCGAAACGAACATCCCATCGGGGTACACGTTTACTTTATCTTAGCCAATTTTTGTATTGGCGAGACTGTCGTGTTCTCTGTCTTTAAGTGGAGTTGGTAGAAATAATAACCGTTTGCAATCTCGTCCCCGTCATCGTCCCGACCGTTCCAGTGAATCTTATTGAAGCCGGGTTGGATGGACGACGGCGGAACTGTTATCTCACGGATTTTTCTTCCTGCAACAGTGAATATTCTGATACTCATTTCCTGAGCGGCTTGTGCACCGGTAAGAATAAATGTGAAATCGGTCTCCGCCGAAAACGGATTGGGATAGTTGTAGACTTGAAGCAGACGCGTTTCGTTCAAGACGTTCACGTTCAGCGTTCGCTCAAGGGAATCAATCTCACCTAATACGTTGAGCCGGGATAAACGGAATTTCAATTCATGCGGACCATCGGCAAGTGCAGGACTGAATATTTGTTCGGATGAGGCTTGAGTCCGTCCTTCTTTCATGAGTGAAATGTTCGAGATAGCGACAGCAGGCCGTTTATCCACAAAGAGTTCTGAACGCTGAACCTGCGGGCTCTCCTCTTCTGTTCGGGTGGCGCGGACAAGAAGAGTCGGTGTTGGAGAAATGTAATCGCCATCCATCACTTCTGTTCCATTGGAATACACATGCATACGGTCGGCAAGAGCAATGTTGTTTACATAGATGGTGTAGTACGCAGTGTTGTTTTCCGCGATAAGGTCTCTTCCCTTCTTTGCCGGGCCGACGACAACCTGAAGCCGGGTCTTACGTGGCAATCCGGTTGTTGAGAAGGTGAGGCTCGTGAAGCGGCTTGCGTCAATATCCACGGAATCGAGAACCGCAGTCGCAAGTTGTTTGGTTGAATTGTATTTATCGAGCGCGTACACAACCACTCTTGCGCTATCGCTTTTGGCATATCCGATATTATGAATGGTTATTGGCAGATTGTATGTGTTCGATCCGTCCGTCTGGTTCACACCAATTGTTTTCGCACTCACTGCAAGATCGGCCGGCGGTGAGAAATCCAACCACCAATCTGTGAGGAGCGGAGTTGAATTCGCATCAGTTGTGGAGAGGAAGCCGGATAATCTCAGCGCTGAATACCGGGGGCCGCGTGTTTGCGGATTCAGTGACTCAAGATTGACATCCATACTATCATGAGACAATATTTTGAGAGTGTCGATGAGTCCGGTCGTGCGAACGCCGAGTATTGCAGTGGTAGAATTTGTTTTGTTGATGTCGCCGGTGCGTCTCCAATGAAACGAATCCCATGATTGAGCAACCGGAATCAGAGGTGAGTGTATCGAGCCCGAACCGAGAGAATAATAATTCGGAACTGTGAGGCTGACGACGGCCGTGTCGTTCGTAAGTTGCTCCAGCGGCACCATCCCCGGACCGCCATTTCCTTTTCTTCCGATGAATGCATACGATTGGCCGTTGACAATCGAGCGAAACATTGTGGCCCCCAACGTATCCATGGCGCTCTTTAATCCCTCATTCACATTCGTCTGGCCGTTAAAAATAACAGTAACGCCGATGTATTGACCGACCGGAGTGCTATTGATGAAATTCTTCATGCTATCAGCAAGCGCAACATTGGCGCGCACATCGTAATTCCGAAAGTCATATTCGCCGGTAAATTCATTCACGCGAACAACCATGAAACTGTTCCCCAGTTCCCACCAGTAGCCCCTAATCTTCTGATCGTTGAGTTGAAATATACTGTAGTAATCAATTGATTGATTGGGACGGTTGCCCACAGACCGCACATAGATATAAAGGGGCAACGAGCGTGCAATCGTGATGCCGGAATCTGTAGCTGAAGTATTGAGGCGGGCGTCTCGCGAAAACTGTTTCCTGGAATTTTCCCGCCACCGTACTGTCGGAGCAAGGGCGTCACGCGTCGAAGGAAGATCAGAGGATGTCATGAAAGCAGAGACAACCCAATTTCCATTGAGAGAACCGTGAACAGTACGTGCCCGCCAGAAATATGTTCTCCCGAGCGGGAGCGATGGCGTCAGCCATTCGCCCGTAACACTCCCCGGCGCAACAGCGCCCGATAAGATGAGTCCCGGAGAATTAAACGCATCCACCGTGTCGAGTTCAAAGAAATACAGGAAGCCTGATGAATCAAATCCAATCGGACTTGTTACGACAAGTCGCTGTACACCGGCAGGCACCGCCATATTGTTCAACGGCTTAACAACAAACAGATTGTTGGTGTAGATGTATTGATCCGCCGAGGCGATGTTATTCATCTCGTTGACTTCAGTAATTGTGTTGAGAGGGTCAAGTGTGGCAGCCAGCGTATGCAATCCAATTTTTGAAGTCGCCGGCCATGACAAAGCAAGGGAATCCAATGACAACGTTTTCGGCATCTTGTAGTTGTTCAGCAGATACGTTGTATTTCCGTTGTAGAGGTCAGTCAACGTAACACCAACACTGTCGGCCGGTACAAGACCGTAGTTATGAATTTTCACTCGAATTGTAAGGGAAGAATCATTCGGAGTTGCGAAAGGTTTGCTCGTTGTGATATCGGCGGAAGTTACGCCAAGATCGGGTTTCAATGGTATAGCCAATCTGGACATCGGGTCGCCGATGAGCGGGTTGAGATTCACCATCGCAATTGTAATGTATCCAGAACCGGTTTGCGTCCAGAGTTTATACCGTGCGTTTGTGGTAAGACTTCCCAATTCACGCACCGAGGCGGTGGTCAGATTATCCAGCCAGTAATTTGTCAACGCAGCACCGTACGTCGCATATCCGAGCGATGATGACGCCCACGAACCAATTGCACCACGGTTATCGGCAAACAGAAAATCTTCCGCCAGAACATTCCCTTGCGGGGTCGCGAAGCCTCCCACATTACAGCTCACCGAAGAGACAAACGGAAGTTTACCGTTCGTATTTTCAAGTTCCGACGGCGGCCCGGGATCCACTCCCCACACTCTTCCGCCGGAATGCCCCGTAAAACTCAGGAACACTAGTCCATTGCGGAAATAATCCTTGAGCGCCTGCTTCGATTCGCCATCAACCCACCCTGCCGTTGTCTTGTAAACACGGAACGTTGTTGCACCAAGCGGAGGCGGAGTGACATACGTTTGAATTGCACTTTCCGCGAGATAGTTGAAACCTGTTTGCTCGCTGAGTGTATTTCCTCCCGTAATAAACAAAAAGCTCTTGTTCCAATCGGAAAGAGAATAATTATCATAGCCGATGATTTTGTTTACTGCTGATTGTGCCTGGGATGTATTCTCCGCCGGAATTCTTCCAATGTTCATTGAGGGGATGAAATTCACAACAGGGTCGAAACATGCGTACCAATTGTCTCCGGCAGGAATTCCATAAGCGGGAACGTAATTAAGCTTGACTGTTGCCGACATGTATTGATGAAAGTCCCATGACGCATCACCAAACAATAAAACGAACGAAGGTGCCGGTCCGGGCCAATTTTGGTATGTGTACGAGAGAAATGTTTTTATTTTCACGGCGTTCATTATGCCGTAATTGAATTCATCGTAAATGTCTTCAACATCAATAACTTTTGCCCGGCATGAATTTGTCGTTTGGCGATGTGTCGCGAGTTGGTTTGCCTGAGTCAAGAAGTTTTTGTGGGTGATAACAAGGTAATCGGCTCCCGCTGCGTTCGCCCGGACGTCTGCGAACATTTTCTGCCTTAGCGAAGGAACTGATAGCTGGCTGTTTCCGGCAAACACCACATATGTATGGGGAACAGATGCGGTGTCTGGAAAATTAATAGAGAAACCGGACAAGGAATCGCCGGACACCGTTCCACCCGCAAGCATTCTGCGCGTGGAAAGATCATAGACTTCAATTTGAGAATTCGAAAACCCCCTTACGGTACATTGAATTTGACTACCAGAAGGAAGAGTTGGCGAAGAAAACCGGAGCCGGTTATTGGTTGCACGGAGCGCGCGCGGGTAATCAATTTCAAACCAATCGAGATAGAACGTATTGTTGCTCGTGCCTGTATCAACATTTTTCAATCTGAACACATTCGCTCCCACTTTAAGCCATGAAGTGGGAATGGTTGCAGAAAACGTCGCTCCCGTTCGTTGCACAAACAGTACGTCGCCCGCAAGCGAATCGTTAATCCAGACGCGGGCTCTATGCTGTGCGGGTGGAGAAGGCGAAGCATTGTAGCCCGTTCCGTAAACACGGGCACGCACAGTGGAGGTCGAAGTTGCCGCATCGACAGAGTCGAGAGAGAAAAAGAAATCAATTTGGGTATTCACCCCGAACGACCGCCAATACCAATCCTCACCCGGCACAGTATTGTTGTTGATCTGCTCATCTTGCGTCGTACCGGAAAAGTAGGAAAGATTTTGTTCCTGATGGATCGTGCTGATTGCCGTAGCGAATGATGTTGAGGGAATTACAGCGGGCGTCGATGCAGCGAATCTCGAGCCGGCACTGCCGCCCCACGTTAACCAATACGAACTCGTATCCGTGTAGTAGTCTGTATATGCCGAATCTCCGACATTGCGGTACGCGTAAAATTCAACAGTCGTGTCCGGGCGGACAACCACCGGCACCTCTTGTCCTTTTGCAAATACTTTGAGAGATGGAAGATCGATGAAGGAGAGATTCGCGCCGGCGGCAATCAGATCGGATCGTGTAATCTTATACCAGCCATCAGCCGCAATGAGTGCCTTGTAATAAAATTTCCCGGTTTCGAACCACGTCGCAGTTGGGTCAACAGAAGCAGACTTCTGTGGCGCGATACGCCACGCCTTGGCTTGTTCGTAATTCAGCAACAGGAATTTGTATGTCTCTTCAAAAAAAGGATCAGGAACATTGGAGGCGAGCAAACCCCGGCCGGACAAATTCCGCAGACGCACAACAAGACGTGCTTTGACAATCCTCCGCAGCGTTTGCGTAGAAGGATTGTATTGATATGGTTTTATACGGATGCATACTATTCGTTGACTGCGAAGGGTGAACGATGGCTCAATTGTAATTTGGGTAGATGGGAAGAACTTGTTGCGGGCGTACGCGAAGCCATTGTTTTTGAAGACTTCGACAGCTTCCTGTTCGTCAGTAATTTTGTATCCGGGGTGCGGAGCTATCAGCTGATGTTCAGCTGTTTCGAATTCCGGATTCACCAACTCAGCCGTCACGGTTGCCCCGTCCGGAATTCCGAGGGAGAAAGCATCTGCAGGAAGAGCCGGAGTCCCCTCTGATTCTTCTTCGTTATTGCTTACTGCGGCTCCCTCGAAACGAAAATAGATTTTTCCATCAATCTCAACTGTCGAAAGTACGCGGACTGTCGGGTTGTATTTTATCTCCCAACTGTCAGAATTTTGTGCAACAACAGTAAAGGATTTGCCCGGAGAGGTTCCCGCCCAACACTGAGCACACGTAAGGAGGCATAAAAGAAACGTGAGGCGTTTCCGTCCCGACATCACTTTCCCTTTCGGAGGGAATCAAGCATTACGTTGAGCATGAACGAGGGATTCCCGATCAGATATCGTTTCCACAGGCGTCCCGGTTCTTGGAAGAATCTGTACAGCCATTCCATACCATTATTTGCCATCCATTTGGGAGCAAACCCTTTGCGTCCGGCAGTGTAGTCAATCATGGAACCGGCGGGGAGAATAACATTCGCATTGAGTGCCGCATGATTTTCCTCGATCCAAAATTCCTGCATCGGCATTCCAAATCCTACAATCAAAATATTGGGCTTTGCCAGATTGATGGACTGAACAACAGCGTCGCTTTCCGTCCCGCTCTTAGGAAAGAACCCGTGGTGCGTCCCTGCGATATTGATGCCTGGAAAACGTTCGCGCACGTGTTGGGCTGCTTCTTCAACATATTCGCGCGTAGCGCCAAGGAAGAAAATCGAAAATCCATTCTTTTCGCACAATTCGCACAACTCCCAGATCCAATACGTTAAGACGACTCTGGGCGGAAGCGCATAGCCGAGTATTTTTCCACCCAGACGGACTCCCTCCCCATCGCAATAGACAATGTGCGCCCGATTCAGAAAATCCCGGAACCGTTTGTTTTGCCGGCCGATATTGATTGCGTTGATATTAACATACGCGTAAATATCTTTGCGATGCTGATTGATGCTGTCGGCGATTGCGGTGTGCAGTCCGTCAGTATCAATGCTATCAACTTGAACTCCTAAAATATTGACTTTAGGCATTTGCAACCGCTTCTGCTGCAGGCGCAACGGAAAGTTGTTTCATCACGCTTTGAAGAACCTCGTCAGTGGAAATAAGGGTCATACAAGAATTGGAAGGATGGATACAGTTGTATTGATCGCAGGGTGAGCACTCGACTTGCTTGAAGATAAATTCGCAATTCCCGGCGCGGGGTCCGGTGAGTTCGGGTGATGCCGGACCGAACAGGCCCACAACTCTTGTCCCCAACGTAGCCGCAAGGTGCATCGGTCCCGAATCATTACATACAACGACTGCCGCTTCTTTCAACACAACAGAAGTATCCATCAGGTCGTCTGAAGCAAAAAAGAATACATCATTTCGTCCTTTGAATTCTGCTTTAGAAGGAGCCAACATTGGTTCTTCACTCCGCTCACATAGAAACACAACATCACAATTCAGACGGCTTACGATGGCAGCGGCCAGTTCATTGAATTTGGAGAGATCCCACGAACGGTACTCCCAGCCGGAGAACGGATGGAGGACTACAAAAGGCCTGCTGGAAATATTTTTCTTTTTCACAAGCGAAAGCAGCTTTGTCGCGACAAGTTTTTCATCGAGATGCAGATAACGGGGAACATCTTCTGTTGGTATTCCCAAAGCTCTGCACACTTTGAGTGCGCGCTCTTCAATATTTTCATTGCTGTATGATTGCCGGGAAACGAGATTACAGCCAAAAGACTCGACCGCCGTTGATTCAAGATACGGGGTTAGCGTATCGACATACGTCAGATACCCGGCCTTCCGGTGGGCACCGCTCGTGAGTGTTATTGCTGCGTTGCGTTTTGGGGGACTCATACTCAATGCAAGATCCACTTTGAGTTTACGAACGGCGGCAACCGTTTTGAAAAAATCTGACACATTTTCAAATCGTTCAGCTCCGTGAACCTCGCAAGGGAGCCCAACGTTTGTGAGGAACGCCGCGTATCGTCTATCGACAAGAAGGTGCAGCGTTGCGTTCCGAAACCGCCTTGCTAGAAGGTAGACCGCTGGAATCATTGTAATGACATCGCCCAGACGTGTCAACTCGACAATCAGAACGGAACGCACAGTCTCGTCGTCAAGACTTCGCTTTCTGCGAAGACTTCCCTTCAGCCTCAAAAAGATAATCAGGGCTTGTAAGAACACTCAATAACGCCGGAATTGATTGGGATTTTAGATAAATCTACGTAATAACAACGCCAGATACAATCAAAACTAGAGAGATGTAAAGAGGGTATGATATTGCTTGGCAACAACTTGGAGAGAATACAAGGCATTGACTCTGGCCAACCCCCTGCTTCGCAAGCCATCGCGTAACGAAGGGGATTGCATTATTCGTTCGATTCCTAGTCGCAAACCTTCCGCACTTTCTTCCTTGAAAACAAGTCCGGCATCATCAATAACCCGAGGAATTTCACCCGAACTCGAGCCTATCACAGGTACGCCACATGCCATTGCTTCGATCAAGATTCTGCCGAATTGTTCCTTCCATTGCCGGGTGCCTCTCGACGGAAGAACCAGAATATCCATTTCTCCCAGCAGCCCCGGAATTTCCAGCGGAGAAACAGGATCGCGAAATGTGACACGCCCGTCGATTTTCAATTCATGGCTTAAGGATTGAAGCTCATTTCTCTCCGGACCATTGCCAACAATGAGTGCCGAACAATCTTCCTGCAACCCGGCGATTGCCTGCAAAAGCAAATCCACTCCCTTCTCTCTCACAAGCCTCCCGATATATCCAACCACAAAATCTTTTTTCTGTTTATCTGCCGAAGGAGAAGGCTTGAACATTGATGTGTCAACCGGTGGAGGAATAAATGTAGTAGATGTAAAACCATGTGTGGCAAAAATTGATTTTGCGGTTCGATTAAAAACAATTCCATGAGCCGCACGATTCAGAACGTAACGCTCCATTGCGCTGTGAAGGAATGCGAACTTATATGGATACCCAACTGTTACATGGTCGACGTTACGCCAGGAGGAAAAAACAAGTTTTGTCTTTGATGAGTCAAGCAACAGAGTTGCTTCAAACGTTTGGAAATTTTCGGGCTCTGCATTTATGTACAGAACATCTGGCTGAAATTGTTTGAGATGTTTCCGGAGAGAAAGATACATCAAACGATGTGTTCGGGATGGAAACAAAACGTTGCTGCTGACGAGTTCGTACGTAAGTTTCTCGCCGGGCGGAATGAAATGAATCATCCGGTATGTATTGTGCCATGATGAAGGAACCAACAGCCGGATTTCGACTCGGCCTAACGCAACGATCATCTCATACAAAATACGATTTGCAGGCTCGAGAGCATTATGATCGACGACGAGCAGTTTCATGATGCGAGCGAATTGTAAATGTTCAGGACGGACTTTGCAGCCCGTTCGGCAGTATATTGCTCAACAATGTGCATTCCACGCTGTCGCATTTCCACACGCCGGACCTCATCGCTCACCAGCATGTTCATCGCCTCGGCAATATCTTCCACACTTGATGGACTCACAAGGAGAGCTACTCCGTCGGCAATCTCGCGCATTGAAGAATTGTTTGACGTAATAATGGGAATCCCCGACGCCATCGCCTCCAACAACGGAAAACCGTATCCCTCATAAAAAGAAGGATACACAAAACAAAGCGCCCGGCGATATAACGAAGCAAGTTCCTCATCTGTTACATATTCCAGATAATGGATTCTTGCTTTGGCAGAGGAGGATTCAATGGATCGCAAGCTCTCTTCGGTATGCCATCCCTTCTTACCCACTATCACCAGATCAACGCGATCGGGGACGGTTTCAAATGCCTTGACAATAGATGGAATATTTTTCCTCGGCTCAACCGTTCCAACAAACAGAATGTATGGCTTTGCCAGCGAGAATTTCTCCTTTACCTTCAAGTCTGATTCGGCTTTCGCCGAGGAGAATATCGAATTTGGAGGGACATTCACGATGTGAATTTTGTTTCTGTCGACGTCCATTATCTCGATGAGATCGAGCTTTGTCTGTTGGGAAGGAACTATGACAGCATCCGCCAGATCAACGGATCGCCGTACAAATCTGTCATCACGAATCACTTTACGTTCAAGCCATTCCGGAAACTTTCTATATGCAAGGTCGTGAACAGTGCAAATTCTACGCCCCAACGTCGGGGGCAGGAACGGATCCGAACTGTGGAATACATCAATTTCCCCCAACAACGATTCGATGTTTGGAAGGCGGAGTTTGTTCCAGTAGAATTGTTTCACTGCGCCGGGAATTCGACGCACGGAGAGCTTTGTGCGGCCTTGCGCTACGTTCGCTATTGCCTGTTTGTCAATCCCGAAAGACCACCCGTGCAATATGTATTCATTCGTATCATCTGCGGTTATCAAAGCTTTAAGTAGCTGATACGCATGTTGCCCGATCCCGGCCCGGGTTTTTTGAATATGGCTTACATCAAATCCAATTCTCATCGGCGACAAGTGCCTGTCAATTCTTGGGTAAGTGAGTTGCCAGTATGGACCAGTAGCGACTTTGTTTTCTGAAATGAAATTTTCCGGAATCTCTCAGCAAGACGTGCGCTCTGTTTTCGGCAGCATTATTCCCGACAAGAGTAATTACCGAGACGTCTGACAAATTCACATTTTGTAAAGATTGTGCGAGTTCGTCCGGTGATGATCCGCGAGGTACAACCGGGAAAGAAGATGCATCATGTTTTACATGGAGCAACGACGTACCGAAAATCCATGTCCGTCCACCCCGGTTCAATCCTGCGTAGTACGGCACGCCAAATAACGGATCGATGGAAGCTGCTCCGATGTCCCACCAATTGCGTTCCGGCGGCCAATCAAATCGGATCGAACAAAACGAAGCGTTGTTCATATCTGCAATAGAAGTCATGTCCGTGAAGAATTCCCGCATTTGTAGATTGACCTCACGGAAATGATATGCATTGTAGAGCGTGACAATCGCTGCGACCGCCAGAAAAACATTTTTCCACGAATCTGAAACATGAGCTCTGGAAAATATCAGGACCAGCAGGAAGAAAACCGGAAGGGCAAACCGGCCTCCGGGTTGAACGATGCCGAAAGCAATTTCCGGAAGTCCGATCATGAGAACAAAGAAAACACAGAAGGGCGCAATGAACTCCTTGTTGATTTGTCTTCTGCCTCTCCACAACAAATACACCAGCAACGCCAGAACATTCATCCACAAACAATTTAAAATCGTGAGTGGAAAAGGATTTGCAATGGCGTATGACTTGGTGAACAGAAATAGCGGCTTGACAATATTCTGCGCCACGCCTTTGAAACTCCACACTGCTTCAGTTACCCCTCCGGTCTCCGGCCGCGATAAGTACCAAACGACACAGAGAACGGAAGGCGTAATTGAGAGGAGAAAATATGTCAGATTTCTCCGATATGTGGAAAGAATAACAGCCCCGAACGTGATCAGAATAAACACAAATGAAAGCGCATGAATGAAAAACGAGATGACAAACAAAACTGAAAGTGCCGTCCAGTCCGGGAGAGTCAGCCGATCCAGTTTTGGTAAATAGAAACCCATCATCAAAAGAGAAACGATCAGGCCCAGCAGAAAGGCTTGTCCCGAAAAGAAATAGAAGCTGAACGCAAACGGAAACGCGGCGTACGCGAGTGGATTGTGTGGATTTCCAGAGATCCTGCGAACGCAGTACCAAAAGCTCCACGGAAGTCCGACGACAACGAACAGCAGCAATATCTTGCCTGCCATTTCAATCGACATGGCAGTGCTCAGCAAGTACACAATTCCAACAAAGCCGAGATTAGGAACAGGATAGCGGGCAAGTTCAAACGTTTGACTGAACACAGGCTCCGACAGTCTGTGCATGATATGAATTTCATACAGCCATATCGGGTAATCATAGAGCGGAAGAAAGCGGAATGCACAGACGATAATTCCATTTGCAACAGTAATAAGCACGGCAACAATAACATACATGTTGGAGTTGGTTTGTTTCTGTTTCATTGTATCTGCTCATACACTTGAATTGTGCGCCGTGCTACTGAATCCCATGAATATCGCTCGGCACTTCGACGGGCGTTGATTCCCATAGTTTTCAGAAGAATTGGATCAAACATGATTGTTTTGATTTTCTGCGCGATCTCGTCTGGATCCTGCTCAATGAAAAACCCGTTGATCCCGTGTTCAACCAATTCCTCCGCGCCATTGACCTTTGTTGTAATAAGAGTAAGCCCGGATGCGGCCGCTTCAAGAGTGGCTAACGAAAATGCTTCATACGATGTAGGAAACACGAATACATCGCTTGCCGCATAATAGTCTGAAACAGATTCAACGGCGCCAATGAAAAGAACATGTTGCGCTACTCCCGCCCGTTTAGCCTTCCGGCGAAATTCATCAGCACTATCATCCCCGACAACAAGAAGTTTTGTTCTGGCATTGTTCAGATTGGAGAGTGCCTCAATGGCATAGGATAAACCTTTCCTTTTGAATTCATTGGCAACAAAGATCAAGACAAAGTCATCATCGGCCAAGTTCAACTTTCGTCGCATCAGATGTTTTCGTTGGAGAGCATTGGCCGGATTGAAGCGGACAAGATCCACTCCGTTCGGTATGACCGTTATGTCGGTGAAAGGGATCCTGTATTCTTGCATCAATTCCTTCTTTACGCCTTCTGAGACTGCAATGATTCTCTCAAATCTTTTCTCGGCATAATTTTTTTGTTCTATCCACAATCTAACTTTATCCGCAACACCATAATTAGATGAAGACTCTGCAAGACGCATCCCGACCTTGTGGCAACTGTGGGCAGTGATAACATCCGAGCCGACAATGTTTCCGTGAGAATGTGTGACATCATAAATCGACCGGTGAAGACTTTTACCTGCCAAGAAAGCAAATGACGATAGTCCGATTGCCGAGAATGAATTTACATCACCAATGCGATGAAAATGAATATTTGTGAATTCAGCAGTTTTAGGAGGGGTAACGCAATGAAAATGAATTTCATGACCGAGCAGTGCCATACGTTTTGTTAATTCAGAAGCGGCTCGAGCTGTACCCTTCTTTCCCCCGAATTCAAAATATGCCATCCCGATTTTCATTATGGAGAAGTCACCTTGCTACGAGTGAATCGGGCAAGAAAAAAGGCCAGACGGCTATCGATTTTAGAAAACAAATCCATGTCAGATACAACGAGAGGTTTCAACCAGTACATCAACACACCAAGTACGATTGTATAGGTACATCCTGTGAATAGTAATGTGAGCACACCCGAAGGTACAACGACTAGAGTCCCTACAAAGGCTGCGGCTATTGAAGTCAATGTAAGCTTACA
>JBKJJX010000255.1:0-3152 GCA_046597825.1 Bacteroidota bacterium
CTGCGAACAACGTAACCCAGAGTTTCGATCTGTCGGTTGATAACGCGTAGCTCGCAAGCCTGCCTTCACCAAATAACTTATTCACTTGTGCACGCTGTTTCGGAACGAGCGAAAGAAACTCCTCCGTCAGCAACTCCGGCAATGTAATATCAATCATGAAATGATTCATTTGTTCCTCCCTGCTTGTTTAGTCCACATCATCCGGCGATCAATGCCGGCGTTCCCCTCCAGAGTTGCAATTTGGGTTGATTTCATCCTTCTCCTCTTTCCACTCTGATCGACGTTCCCAGCTTTTTCAGAAGCCGCCCAAGTTCCTCTTGTTCACTTTCTGACAACACCGACGCGAGACCGGTAATATGCTTTGCGTGCTTTGGAAAAATATCGCTGAACAGTTTTTGCCCCTTGGGGGTCAATTGCACACCAGTCGCCCGCCGGTCTTCTTTGCTCGGAACCCGTTCAACGAGCGCAAGCTTTTCAAGATTATCGACTACAACCGTCATGTTTCCGCCGCTTACAAGATTTTTCCTGCAGAGCTGGCCGATTGTCATCGGACCCAAATGTCCGAGACATTCTAGTGCGCCGAACTGAGGCTGGGTCAATCCATAACTGTCGATGTCACTATCCGCCGCTTTCGAGAAAACCGAAAAAGCCCGCGCAAGCTTCACCCACATTGAGAGAGCCGCACTAGCCTTCTTCCCGTATTGTTTTGTCCGTTTCATATTACTTCAAATTCAAAATATACTAATTCAATATAATATCCGGAGCAACCTTTGTCAAGCCCCTTGTATCTCCGGTCTGGTCTGTCTAACTTATGAGTATGAAATCACCCAAAACAGCTGCCAGCCACTATATTTTGTTCTACAAGCCTTACGGAGTTCTTTCCCAGTTTACTCCCGAACATGGACACAAAACCCTGAAAGACTTCGGCCCTTTTCCTCCCGACACATACCCAATCGGACGACTTGATCTTGACAGCGAGGGGTTGCTGTTGCTTACCGATGACAATAAAATAAAGCAGCGTGCAAGCAATCCGAATTTTGATCATCCGAAAACATATTGGGTTCAGGTAGAAAACATTCCGGATACGGCCGCGATTGAGAAGCTACAACGCGGAGTTGTAATAGAAGGAAAGAAGACGAAACCCGCTGAGGCCCGGCTCTTTGACGGTGAGCCGGACTTGCCTGCCCGCTCCGTTCCGATCCGGTTTAGGAAAAATATTCCGACATCATGGCTTGAAATTGTTTTGCGCGAGGGAAGAAACCGGCAGATCCGGAAGATGACTGCAGCGGTGGGGCATCCGACGTTGCGGTTGGTACGAGTGAAGTTTGGCGAGCTCAAACTCGAGGGACTGGAGATTGGCCAAAGCCGGGACTTAACCAGCGAAGAAGTCTCAGTGATCAAAAAGCTTCTCAAAATATCTCCCTCCACTCTGCCTTAGCTTTTCAGAGCAGTTTCGATGCGTCTTTTGAGCTCACTATGTTGAATCTATGATTTATCCCGCTCACCCTTCATCTGCAATTTTTCCAGCGTCCGCCTCTGTATCCAAAATAATTCCCTTGTACTTTTGGTAGAGAAACGATACGCCAAGCAGAATCACGCCAAGTCCCATAAACGATATGATGCGATAAAGCGTCTCGAGGAACGATAAATCAAAGATAAAGATTTTGAGAATCGTGATGCCGAAGAGAACAATCGCGATAAGGCGCAATGCGCGGAATCTTTTCCAGATTCCCGCAACGAGCATGACGATGGAATAGAAAAGCCAAACGCCCGACAGCCAGAGCTGTTGCAGATTGCGATAACTTTCGATCCGTTCGGAAGCGGCAACAGTTGAATCTGCGTCGATAAGCGATTGGGTGTCAACAATTCTCCGATTGAAGTAATCAACGACCTCCGATGTAAATAAAACAAATATCAGCACAACGATCGAGATGCCAATGCCCTGCAAAATTAATCTTTCCCAACTCATGCCTTTCCCCTCCCGCCGCCACCACCAGGCGTGCCCCACACAGCCGATAACGAGCAACACAAGAGCCAGTACACGATAGTTGAAGAGCAGCGTGTATTGCTGAATCGGATCAAACCCGAATCCCCGAACCACGCCAAGGAGAATCGAAAGAATCAACACAAGTATTGAAGAATGGAGGAAGGCGAATGCAGTTCTTTTGAACCCGACAATTGCAAGCAGAATGGAATACGCCATCCAGACGATTCCCAGGGTTAGGTCGCGCCTGAAGGTAAGATACTGGCTTGCCGATCCATCAACATACAACATCCATCGCCCAAACCAATCCACGGTCTCAACCGACACCAGAACGAAGAACGCAAAGGCAGAAACGTAACTCAAAAGGGCTTTGTAATTTTTTGCGAGCTTCTCATCCCTCGATCGGAATGACTCTGTGCCTGCAACCATCCCCGCTCCGACAATGATAAATGCCAATGCTCTTCGATTAAAGAATGGCATAAACTCTGCGAGCGGCCGGTACACTAAAGACCCTTCGGTCACAAAGAGTTTGAACACTGCAAACGCGAACATTATAATTGCCGCAGTCCACATGAATTTCATGTTCCATTTCGATCCAAAATAGACAACCGCGAGGGCTTCAGCTGACCAGAGCATTGCCGTCGTAAATCCGTAGAACTGAATTGCTGTTGCAGAAAAAAGTAACGCGAGTGCAGTGAGAACATATCGACCGTGAACGAATTGTTCCGTTCCTCCTTTTCCTCTCAACATCCAAAATAAAGCAAAATACGGAACACCGATAAGGAGCGTTACGGCTCCCATCCATGCATGATGATCGGGTTCGAAGAGTCTGTACATCGCTGCGAAGAAAAATCCTGCCAGAGCAACGCCGAAAACTTGCCGTACTTCCGTGAACATTTGAATTCCTCGCAGACTCTGTATTGCCTCTATCCCGAAGAACAACATCCAGAACACAACCGTAAAAAACATCGTCGGCAGTATGTCACCGGGAGTGTAGTACTCGCCACACCACATTGAATAGATCAACGCTGTTGAAACCAATGAGAGAGGTTCTAGCACGTACCATTTTTCTTTGCTGAGCGCGACGGCAAGCAGGCCCACGTCGAGCAATGCAATGTAGGTGAACAATCCGATTTCGTTTGCATTGCCCGTGCTAAGCATGAACGGC
>JBKJJX010000060.1:0-3380 GCA_046597825.1 Bacteroidota bacterium
CCTAGAATGACTTTGGAATACGATTCCCGTAGGTATTCGAATTGACCATTCTCCACAGTCAGCACATCAGCCCGAATTCCATGCATGGAAAGAGAATTTGTCAGCTTGTACGCATACAGGCCATCGCCGCCGCTCTCTTCGTTGTAACGAGGTGTTATGACAAGGACGTTCAATCGTGCAACTCGCGAGCAATTACGCACTTAAAGTTCGACACTAAATGCCCCCACAACTGATTGCATATATTTGAAATTCAAGAAATTACCCTCCTCCTATGAATCATTCCTGCCATTAAACAAAAAATAGTGCGATCATCAGGAATATCACAAACCATGTTGGTCTGTTTGTTCATTTGAGAAATGGGCGTATACAAAACCCAAAATCATCATGAAAGAGTAAATGAGATGCACATCCGTCATGAAAGCCTCTACACATTGCCCGCAGAGATAAAGAAAACAGAAAGTATAAAACGGAACCTTGCGTTGCATGCCGAGAACATAACTTCTTTTGACTCCACCCCAAACGAGGATGCCAAAGAGTATCATCGCGGGAATGCCCCAAACATATGCCAACGAGAGGAACGTGTTGTGCAAATTGCCTGAACTCATAATGAAATCATCTGTGATGGCCTCGGCTTTGCTTCCTAAATCTACGCTTACTTGTGTCAGGATTCCACTTCCGAAGAATGGCTTTGCCTGAATGGCATCTAGAGCAAGGGCCCACACAAGCAAACGCCATGCGGAACTGCCACCCGCCTCTGAATCTGGCGTGGATTTTAGTTGGTCAGCACCAATATCTGAAGTCAATGCAGGTAGGATCAGCGATGTATCTCCTAAATCGACAACCCTGCGGTACTTCTCCGGTAGAAGTTCACGCACGTCGGAGATAGAGGAAAGTGCGATCACGAAACCAAGAATCAATGTTAGGGCAACTACAAATGTTTTCCTTCTTTTCATGAAAAAGAAATATATCCAAATCGCAAAAAGTAGGCCCAGCAAACTTGCGCGACCTCCACCTGCTACGACTCCCCAAAAAGCGAGACCAAACGTTGCAAAACGAAGGGAACGTGTTCCAATAAGCTCTCGCTCTGCTATCAACATCAATATGCACATTACGCCCGATACCGATAAAATCCCCAAACGGTCTAGTCCTTCGAGTTTCATCCAACTAAAGAGATTGAAAAGGGGCATTTCATCCACACCTGCGACAAGCATCAGTGAACTAAGGATCAAGGCTACGAAATAGAACCAGAACGTCGCAAGTGTAAGATGTCTCAAGTTTACATTACGGGAAAAATAGAAACCGACAAGGAAAGAAGCTAATGAAGATACCACCCACCATCGACCCTGAAAACCAGTGATGTTATCAGGCTTCAAAGATGTATAGTCAGGGAATTCCAATCCTCGAAGAAAGACAGAAATCCCTAACAACGCGTAAATAACAAAAACCCGAGGAAGAGAACCCTGTTCGATTTCCTTTCTTCGGAACGCCAGCACGATGAAGAAAAGCGGAACCAAAACAATTTCTTTGAGCTCGCGGTTAGCAAAACCAGTCACATATCTTGAAGAGACAATTAAGAAGAGAATGAAAAAGATCTCATCGAGCCGCATCCACACGCCTGAGTACAAAACAAGCACCATCACGAGCGGAATCGTTATCGCCTGAAATAAACCGTATGGACCTATGTAGTAAAAAATTTGACTGATCCCGACGATGATTGTCGTTGCAACAAAGAAAAACAAACCTCTATTCCGAAGAAGCCGATCCTCCGTCGATAACGCTGTCTGACTTACCGGGTATGTTGATGTTGTCATAGATTCACCACCCGCCTACTTCCAGGCGTACAAAGCATTGACTGAGGAAGTTACATCTCACAGAGATCACACGTTGTCCGTGTAATAAGCCGTCATGGGCCCACTTTCAAACCAGCAAGGAAATTCAAATAGTTTTTTTCAAAAGAGAAATCTATTTGAGCCCTCTTGCGTGCATTCTGTGATATCAAACGTAATTGTGAAAGGTCTGACAGAATTCTTTCAATTTTTTCTAGCCCAGAATCAAGTTCCGTTTCGTTGATTGTAATACCACATTGATACTCATTAAGGTACCAATGTACGAAGGATGTTGAGGGTACGATGGCCAGGACAGGGGTTCCTGAATGCAGATACTCGGCAAGCTTACCAGGAGCAGCAGTTCGGATAACTTCCTCAACATCAGATGCGAAGCTCAGTGGCAATAGAAGTAAGTCTGAATTAGCATAGAGTGTTTTCAATTTGCCCGCGGAGATCGCAGGAATCAGACTGAAATTTCCGCTTTCTAAGAACCTTCTTGCAGCTTTTCCTCCAAGGTTAGATACACATAAAGAGAGTGTGTACGAATATTTTCTATCTTTCGAGGCAATCATGGTTTGAAACGCTTGAAAGCTACCGACGTTAGCATGATAAATGCTTCCTGCAAATGTCACAACCTTTTGAGGTTGTTCATTGAACTCAATCGGAGTAGAATTAACATCCCCTCTCTCAAGCATGTTGTAGACGATGATCCCATTTTTTGAACATCTCTTGTTATACTCGTGTTCCAAAAATGGATTCGGGCAATAGTATCTATCAACGTACTCCATAAACTGCTTCTCGTAGCGACGTGCAAGAATTCTTAACGAGCCCCTCCATTGAAAAGAATAGTCATCGAAGAAATATGGTACGAGTTCGACGTCCATTTGTTTACAAGCAAGGTGGGCCGAGGGGAGATCATAGAAACCCCCACTACAAACCACCATAATCTTAACATCCTCGCAGCTAATGACCTTTGCGATAGCCTTGCTCCTAATCAAGATCAAAATCTTCGTCAGGAGGTCTTGCAATCGGAAGATTGGCAACTTTTCAATGACACGCTCAAAGAATATCCATCGCTTGAGAAAGAAATATTTCGCAGACAAATGTTTTTCTTGAGAATCTTTGCCTCTCTGGGTTCGATATGTTAGTACACTGTACGAATCGGGTGCCAGCTGCTCAAGAAGTCTTCGCAAAATAACTGATTGGCCGCTCAAGTCTGGCGGAAAAGACGAGGAAAATACACAGATTGCTTTCAATAGATTATCATCCCACAATTGCCTGGCGCATCGACAAGGATAACATTTTCTTCAAGATTGATCCCGCGGATCGTACACTCGGGCCAAGCGACGATTCAATGCAGTCCTTGTGAATTGAATCGAGTCCGCTATCCCCCTACGAAAGAGCCATGCAAGTAATGAACAAGCTCCGACTAATACGAAGATCCGGAGTTGCATCGAAAAACTTGGTAGAAAAATCGAGAGAGTACTAAACCCGAGGTACGGCAAAAAAACTCGCAACTCAACGCCTGTCGAAAATACTTCTGGGAGTGATTTC
>JBKJJX010000087.1:0-26298 GCA_046597825.1 Bacteroidota bacterium
CCTTCGAGGTGATCTTTGCGTCCTCCTCGAACGTCTCGAAAAAATCCCCCATGCGAAACAAGAGTATCGTGTCAGGATACCGTGCTTTCACCTGGGCATATTGCTTCATAAGGGGAGTGGACATGCAATCAAGATAAGCTAAAAAAGAGAAGTTGGGTCCAATTAACCCAAAATGAGATGGAAAATCAACGCGATTGCTTGTCTGTCGTTACTCTCTTGGTTACCTTTTGGTGCAATCTTTCAGGAGAAACCATGAGCGCCGGGATCAGTAAGGGAACAAGAGTCTTCATTCCAACTCCGCTTCGTCAGTTCACAAACCAGAATACGGAGTTGGTGGTAGATGGAAAAACGGTCGGTGAAGTACTTCACAATCTTGCCGCAGGAAATCCCCCTTTGCAACGACATATTTTTTCAGACGACGGAAAAATCCGTGGCTTCGTCAATGTATATCTCAACAACGAGGATATACGGTTCCTCCAAAAGGAACAAACTCTGGTGAATGATCACGACACAATCAGTATCATTCCATCGATAGCAGGCGGATAACATGGAGCTTTCGAACGAAGAGTTAAGGCGATACGGCCGGCACATTACCATGCCGGAGGTCGGGATTGAAGGACAGAAGAAGTTAAAGGCTTCGCGTGTGCTGATTGTGGGCGCGGGCGGACTCGGGTCGCCGGTTGCGCTGTACATTGCCGCGGCCGGAGTCGGTCAAATCGGGATTGTTGATTTTGATACCGTTGATGAATCAAATTTGCAACGTCAGATACTTCATTCGACTGATGATATCGGCCTCCCGAAAGTGGAATCTGCCAGAAAGCGAATTCTTGCGCTGAATCCGCATGTGCATGTCGAAACATATCAAACACAACTCTCATCTGAAAATGCGTTGGAGATTATCCGGCACTATGATGTTGTTGTCGACGGAACGGATAATTTCCCGACGCGTTATCTCGTGAACGATGCGTGTGTTCTTCTGAAAAAACCAAATGTGTATGGCAGTATTTATCGGTTCGAAGGACAAGCATCTGTTTTTTCTACCGCGACGGGACCGTGTTATCGATGCCTATATTCGGAGCCTCCGCCGGCGGGACTCGTTCCGAACTGCGCCGAGGCAGGGGTTCTTGGCGTTCTTCCCGGTATCATTGGAGCAATTCAGGCGGTTGAAACGTTGAAAATTCTTATGGGGATCGGTTCGACGCTTGCGGGCAGGTTGCTGCTTTTCGATGCGCTTGCAATGCAGTTCCGCGAGATGAAGCTTCGCAAAAATCCGGATTGTCCTGCTTGCGGCAGTCATCCAACCATTACACATCTTATTGATTACGAATCATTCTGCAGGACCGAAGTCCTTGCCGCCGATGATGATGACGAAGTTTCGGTTGAAAAACTTAAAACGAAACGTGATGCCGGAGAGGATTTTTTCCTGCTGGATGTCCGCGAACCACACGAATACCGCATTGCAAATCTCAACGGGTATTTGATTCCGCTGAATGAATTACCGCAGCGCCTCAAAGAACTTGATCGCTCCAAAGAGATCATTGTGTATTGCCATCACGGGATACGAAGTGCCCATGCAGTCGATTTTCTCCGGCAAGCCGGTTTTGCGAACGTAAAAAATCTCGCCGGAGGAATCGATCACTGGTCGCGAACAATCGATTCCTCACTTCCCCGATACTAATAGTTCTGCATTCTATCCTCTCGCTTTTCCCCAATTCTATTTCGAATTCAACCCCATGTATGGATGATATTAAGTCGGATTCATCTAAAGCCTAGAGGACTTCCTGTAGCAGTTAACTACAAGAAAACCCTGATTGCCAATGGAGCGTCGCTTACGTAAACTGATACCCAAGAACCACATGTTAACAGTTTAAATCGAAGGAGAAGCATATGAAGCTATTCGGATTGTCTTTGCTCATTACAATGATCTTGCTACTGGCAGGATGTTCCAAGCATGATGATACGCGGCTTACCACAGCCCGAACAGAGGTTCGTGAGCGGGCGGAAAGTGCTATTAAGGATGTAGATCATGCGATGGACAAAATGAGAACTGAGCTTACGAACGCGGGCGCGGAAGCCAAGGATAGCCTACAATCAAAGCTAGATAAACTTCAGGATGTGCGCAACGATCTGAGCGACAAACTGAATAAAGTGAATGCAACCACAGCCAATGACTGGGAAGATTTCAGAAAAGACGTGAATGAAAAGATCCGGGACGTCCGGAAAACATTGAACGAACGATAACTTCGATCCACACAGTTACTGAGGAATTATGAACGTCTTAAATTTTGATAAAGTCCCGGGCAGCCAGGTCGATGCGAATTTTTATGTCATCAGCGCAGGACTGCAAATCGGGTTGTGACAAATCTTGAATATGAACAAAACCTTCGGCGGCTAACGCACGAAAGCTTTGCTCTTTTATATCTCTTACCGGGGAATGTACTATGAAATCTACACCGATTATTTTTGCAATTACTGTTGCACTGGGCGTTCTGCTTTTAGCAACGAACGGATGTAAAAACGACGACAATACGGCTTCTACAAAGGATAATGTGGAACTGAGCTATACAAGTTCAACAGAAATGTCCGATGTGAGCGGCACTCTTGTTCTTGCGTCCGTGAAGATACTTCTGAAAGATATCAAGTTAAATGTTGCGAGTTCGAACGACTCCAGTAATTTTAAAACCGGACCGTATGTTCTTCCGTTGAACCTGAATTCCAGCGTTAATACGATCGGCTCGGCATTCATTCCGGTCGGGACGTATGACAAAATCAAGTTTGAAGTGCACAAGCTCTCTGACGATGAAGCAGTGATCGATCCGGATTTTGTTGAAGGCAGCACAAGATTTTCCGTGGTTGTAAGGGGAACCTACAATGGTGTCGCCTTCATCTTCAAGTCAGATAAATCAGCGAAACAGAAAATCAATTTTCCTAATTCGCTTATTGTTACCGAAACATCATCCAATGTTACGCTGGTTGTACGGCCGTATGTGTGGTTCCTGAATTCGAGCAACGGATATCTCGACCCCACGAATGCCGCCAACCGCAGCGAGATCGATAACAATATCAAAGACAATATCAAAGCAAGCTTCAAGCCGTGCCGTGATAATAACAAAGACGGAATTCCGGACTAAACCACAAAATGAAAAGTCCCGGTGAAGTGCCGGGACTTTTTGTATTCTTCGTATTTGTAAAGGCGGGAGCCCTACTTATCATTCTCCTCGGCAGTCAACCGTCCGAATGAGTACTGCGAAAAGTGCCGCAATAATCCTTTCTGCAAAACTATTTTTCCAAGGTTGCCGGTCACTTTCATCGCGCTGAACTGAACCTTTTCAAATGTTCCGTCGGTCTTTACATACACAAATGCGAGGCTCCCGATCATGAAAGGATCCAGCCCGAGAACCGTTACATCCATTGTTGTCGGCACCGCAAACTGAAGGCCTTCCGGTTTAAACTTCACACCCACAAGAACCGTATCGATTTCCATTGTCACAATAACAGAATCCGAAACTGCACCCGAGGGGATCTTGTAGACCACACTCACGGTCACCAAGTTTCCATTGAGAGATGTGTATGACGCAGCCGCGTTAAACTTAGTGGTGTCAAAGGGAGTGACAAGCTTTTGTACTATTACACTCCTGTTCCCCCCGATGAGCGGCTTCGGCATTTTCAAATATGTAATTTCATTATTGGGCGGGGTTCCGGGGTTGACGTTATCATCCGATGAATTGTTCAGCATGGTGCTGTCTGTAGGATGATCGGATTGGCACCCCGTGATAACTATTGTAAGAAGGAGGGAGGAGGTGAATAGCAAAAATCTTAATTTGACCACGAGAATTTCTTTCTTTCAACTAAACTTGTTCCGCCGTACGACGATGATTTTTTCACCCCCCCTCCAAAGACCACTAATATAGAGGTCAAGGCCTGTGCCAGCTTTCAGGCGCATATTGTTTGCCGAACAAGCAAAATCATACCAGCGGGAAAGGTTGGCAAGCTGAAGATCGGAAGATTCTACAAGTTACTTCATTGACTTGCACAGAATGAGGAGATATGAATAAACATTGGTAGGAACATCGGGGAATGAATATGGGGATCATTGCAAAACAAAAAGCTCCGCCGCAACGCAGACAGAGCTTTCCGTTTTCATTTCAAAACAATTTATGCTGCTTTGAGTTGTTCAACAGCCGCCTTCTTCAGCTCAACAAGAATATCCAGCTTCACTTCATCGCTTACCACAACTCCGCCGGTCTCGGTCACAGCGTTAAACGTTAAACCGAATTCCTGACGGTTGATCTTGCCTGTAATCTCGAATACTGCAACTTCGCCGTCAAATCCCATAACGGTTCCGTTATACGTGCCGTTGAGCTTCACTTCTTTTGTAATTCCCTTCATCGTCATATCGCCAATCAATGCGTACTCACCCTCGTGTTTCTTTGTGAACGACTTTGAGACGAAGGAAAGTTTTGGATGGCTCGCCGCGTCAAAAAAGTCCGCCGATTTCAAATGCCCGTCCCGCTGTTCGTTATGCGTCGAAACGCTGTCAACATCCGCATCGAAACGGATTGTTGCGTCGCTGAAGTCCACTTGTTCGGCTTCAACTGAACCTCTAAACTTTGTGAACGACCCTGTCACCGTTGAGATGACAAGATGCTTTACTTTGAATTTGATTTCGGAATGCGACGAATCGATTTTCCAGACTACCATGTTGATTCTCCTTGATTCGATTGTTGATGTTATCAATTTATCTGTAATCAATATACACCGGAACCGTTCGGGGCATATGTGCAGAGGGTAAGAAATGGCGTTACCCTAGGGTAACTGCAAAACTATTTTTTGAGGCTGAGTTCTTTGCGAATACGGCTGAGGGATTGTGCGGTAACGCCCAGGTATGAAGCGATTTGGTTTTGCGGGATGCGGCGGACAAGCGCGGGATACGTTTTGATAAAGGAAAGATATCGTGCCTCTGCGGACGCGCTTAATGATTCGTTGATCCGTTTATGCGTGACAACGTAATTTGCTTCCTGCAGCAAGCGAAAAAATCGCTCCATTCCCGGCACGGCAGCAAGAAGTTTTTCCCGATCGTTTTTCTCCAGAAGCAAAAGCTCTGACGGTTCAATCGCATCGATGTCCGACGTCGAAGGCTTACCGCTGAGAAAACTTGTAAGGTCCGAGACCCACCAATCCTCAATAGCAAATTGGATGACATGCTCATCGCCTTTCGGGTCAGTGGTATACACGCGCAGGCAGCCTTTCGTGACGAAACCGAGATATCTGCTCACGTCACCTTCCTGCAGAAAGAACTGATGCTTCTTAAGTTTCTTTTGCGTGAAGAACGAAAGACACCTGCTGAATTCCGCATCGGTAATGTTGATGCGTTTAAGAATATGTGCATGAAGAAGAGAAGTCATCGACGGAGAGACTGCAGCTTTCATCGGGCACCCGGCTCCATATGTTGATTTACCGGGCGATGTCTGTCAATCCAATATGCCCAGGGTACAAAGAGCCATAGGCCTAGTGCGGACACTGCGAGCGTTGTCGCATCCGGCGGTGGTGGCCCAAACAAGTTTGCGAAGTAGATAACGGCAAGCAACACGACCAACGTCCAGAGTGCATACACACCAACCTTATCCCTCGCCCGGGTTTTGCGGACATAAACAACGACGGCTGCAAGAAAGAGTAATCCTTCGACGATCATTGTTCCTACAACTGAATTCCACAATCCAAGTCCGACGTATGTGGTACTCCCGGGATAGAGTGGCATGTCAGGGATGTGTGTAACGAAATCCAATACCCAATGGCTGAATACTACTGCGGCAAGTATCCAAGCCGATTTCCCGTTGTGTTTAATTGCATAATACAATCCACCAAACAGTCCGGACCAGAGAACCGCGGCCAGCAAACTGTGAGAGTAGGGGTAGTCACGAAGATCCAGTGGAGTAACTGCCGTCATTCCGGGAACAATCTTCACGCTTTCAATCCCCATCAAGAGAAAAAAAGGCCAGATCAAATCGAGAAATTGGGCGGCAATGAACAGTGTTCCAAGTGAAACCGCGGGAGCGGGCTTTTTCGCCGCCATTGCCACTGCGTAATGTCCGATAAACATGAGAGAATCGAATTGGTTGCACAAAGAAGTTGTTGAAATATAGCGTCCCGTTCAAAAAGTTACAAGTTGTTTTTCCCTCTTCCTTTCTGTACTTTTTTCCGGCTTCTTTTTTGTCCACTTCTGCGGAGTCTTCATGGCAAAAACATCAACACTCGAAGGCGGTATCGGCTTAATTGAAGTGAAGGGCTCGTTGACAGGCGGCGAAGAGACGGATGAACTGCGGCGGGCCGTTGCCGGATTTATTGATCGTGATTACCAAAAGGTTATCATAGATCTAAGTAACGTTACATACCTTAACAGCACCGCTCTTGGGGTACTTGTCGGTGCTCATACGAGTTTTGTTCGGAGGGGTTGGAACATAAAGATATGCGGTGTAAAAAGAGACATTGACAGTATTTTCGTCATTACCAAACTCTCGCTTGTGTTAGATGTGTACGATACGCGTGATAAGGCAATAAAGAGCTTCAAGTAATTCGGCCTCGCCAAACATTTTCCTCATCTCACTGTTCCAATCGAAATGGTCTGCATCAAAGAAATGTCAAAGAACGTTTGCATACTGCTTATTCTGTTCCTGTCGATGGCTACTGTCGCGCACGCCAGGATTTTTCACGGAGTCGTAAAAGAGGGACTCACGCTGGAGAGTAATATTCTCGGTAAGAAAGTCCGCTATACTATTTATCTGCCGTACGATTACGCGACATCAACAAGGCTCTATCCTGCAGTGTATCTCCTGCACGGCTATCATGACAATGACATGTCGTGGATTCAGTTTGGCGAAGTGAATACGATTGCGGATCAGGCAATAGCATCGCGTGAAATTCCGGAGATGGTGATTATCATGCCTGATGCCGGGGCGAGTTGGTATGTCAACAATTTTGATAACTCGGTTCGATACGAGGATTTCTTCTTTCAGGAGTTGATTCCGTTTATGGAATCGCATTATCGTCTTCGTCCGGAAAAACGTTTCAGAGCTTTGGCCGGACAGTCAATGGGAGGATTCGGCGCCCTGAATTTTGCGATGCATCGTCCGGAAATGTTTGATGTGTGTGCCGTGATGGGTCCTGCAGTGAATACCCCCGATGAGTTCGTCGCGATGAGCGACACAATATGGAACGGCGGCTGGCCTGTTACACTCTACGGTCGCAAAACAGGCCAGGAACGATTGACCGAACATCTGCTGTCCTACAATCCCATACACAATGCCGAGACGGCCGATGTAGAGAAATTGAAAACAGTCCGGTTCTATATCGATTGTGGCGACGATGATTATCTGACGGTGGCGAATTCGATGCTGCACATTGCAATGACGAAGAGAAAAATTCCACATGAATTCCGGGTTCGCGATGGTGCGCACACGTGGTCGTACTGGCGCAGCGGATTGTTGGATGCACTGAAGTTCATCGGCAGTAGTTTTCACAAGTAATGTTTACAGCGTACGTTTTCAACAGATGATTAGCTTCAAACTTTTTATCGAACAACTGAAAGAACGCGGGCGTACGCAAGACGCTGACCATTTATGTGAGTTCGGCGCTCAGCGCGGTTGGCATCATCAAACTGTTTTCGGAAGCGTACGGACTTTCGCCGGTCATCTTTACGATGTCGCTGACGTTCCTCACCTGCGGATTAGTGAGCGCATTTGTCTTTGCGTGGTTTCATGGCAAACAAGGCCAGCAGAAGTTTCAGTTTAAAGAGATAATAACCCATTCCGGGGTGGTCGCAATTGCCGTGTTTGCCTCTTTCCGCATCCAGGGCGCTCCGCAAGGTTCCCCCTTCATAACGGACAACAGCAACACGCCGTCGATCGCCATTCTTTACTTAAAAAATCTCGGACCCGAATCTGACGAACCATACTCCTATGGCATAACACAAGACCTGATAGTGGATATTGCCAAAGCAGGATTGGTCCGCGTTGCGACAATGAAGGACGTGTTATCTCTTCAAACAAGCTCAATGCCTGTTGACAGCATCGCTCTCAAATTACGCGTAAAGTACATACTTGACGGAAGCCTCAAACGAATCGGCGACGTTCTTCAATTGTCGGGGCAGATCGTGGAAGCGGGGACGGGAACAACTGTATGGGCGGATCGTCTCCAAACAAAACGGACGAAGCAGCAGTACTGCAGGGCCAGCTTGCCCGCGCAATTATCAATGCGTTACATCTGAAACCTACCGAAGTTGTCAAGAAAGACATTACCGAATCGCGGACAACAAATCCTGAAGCGTATGAATTTTATCTGCGAGCGAAATTTCTTTTTGAGAAGAAGAAAACAAAAGAAGATATCCTTACGGCAAGAGGGATGTATCAGAAGGCAATAGACCTGGATAGTACCTTCACATTGGCGCATCTCGGTACAGGTGAAACGTATTTGTCACAGGGAGAGTATGAAGAAGCAGGGAGAATTTATCAGCGGGCGCTGGGGATTGCACAACGGACAGGTGAAAAAAACGAGGAAGCGAGCTCACTTTCAAGACTCGGTATTGTCGAATGGTATCAGGGAAATTTTTCAAAAGCCCTTGAGTACCATTCTCAATCACTCAAGCTCATGTTGGAGACAGGCAACCGCGGAGGTGAAGGGAGGGACGCTGAATAATATCGCCCTCGTATACTACCGCAAGGGAGATTACGCGGCGGCGCTGGACAATTATACGAAAAGCCTTAAGGTAGATCAGGAACTTGGAGATCGCGGAGGCGAGGGAATTGCGCTCAACAATATCGCCATTGTCCATCATGCAAGAGGCGATTATGCCACTGCGCTCAGCTATTACAAAAAAAGTCTCAGCATCAGTCAAGAACTCGGCGACCGGGCGGTTGAAGGGCATACGTTGTATAACCTCGGCAGCATCTGCATTGCTGAAGGTGATTATGCGGCGGCATCGGACTATTACAAGACAAGCCTCACGAGAGCCAAAGAACTTGGCGACAGGGGAAGCGAGGCGCGCTCACTTTCCGGTATTGGAAAAGCGTTCCTGGAACAAGGCAATCCGGACAAGGCAATTGACTACGACCTTAAAAGCCTGAGCATCGTACAGGATCTGGGCGATAAGGCAGGCGAGGGTTTTGCCTTGTCCAGTATCGGAGTGGCGTATTATTACAAGGCCGACTATGGAAAAGCAATTGATCTCTTGAAGAAATCAGAAAATATTTTTGCTCGCATAGATGAAAAGCCAGAGAGAATGTCAGTACTCTCGTGGCTTGCTCTTGCAGAGTTCAAAATGCAAAACCGAAAGAGTGCTCAGGCAAATATAGATTCCGTTGAAGAATTGTTCCGAACTGTCCCAAAGCCGGAGGAGTACATAAGAATTAGTTGGAACCTTTATCAGATCAACTCGCTTCTTGGCAATCAACAAAAGGCGTCAGAGTATCTTGAACGGGCACACAGGGAAGTGATGGCACGAGCCGGCATGATCAGCGATAAGGGAGTGAGCTGGAGTTATCTCACGAATGTGAAAACAAACCGCGAAGTGGTTGATGCGTGGACAAAGTTGTTTGTCCAAAACCAAAAATCAGACGGATAGGCTTGCTGGAGTTTATCGGCATCAGTTTTCATAAATAGCAGCTGAAGGGTTTTCTTACAGGAGGGTTTGAATATGAAGCACGAAAAACAGGCACGCTCATGGGAAGTTCTTGCCGATCTGGTTGGAAAAGCGAATCCGGAACGTGTTGAGGAATTCCTTGAAAGTCTTTCTCCATCGGAAACTGCCCATGCAATCTCACGGCTGGATGAAGATACGCAATCGCAGTTGCTGACATTGCTTCCGGCTGAGGACGCCGCTGAAATGTTACGCGATCTGCCTGAAGAACAGGCTGCCGATCTGATTGAAGAAATGTCTCCGTCCGCAGCGGCAGCCATCGTGGACTTGTTGCCGTCCGATGAGCAGGCGGACTTGCTTGCCGACGTGCACCGGGAAGAGGCGGAAGCAATTCTGAAAGCGATGTCGGGGGAAGATGCAGAACAGGCACGTGAACTTCTGCAGTACCCGGAAGATTCCGCCGGCGGTTTGATGGAAACTGAATTCCTGTCATATAGCGTGTCGACAACAGTAGCTGAAGTGCTCGCGGATCTTGAGAAGAATAGCGAGACCTACGCCGACTACGAAGTACAGTACTCGTACATTACAACTGAAGACGATAAGCTCGCCGGTGTGTTGCGCATGCGCGATCTCCTGCTTTCTCCGCGGGACAAAAAGGTCACCGACCTCATGATGCCTGATACTGTTCACGCGACCGTCGATACAGTTCTAAACCGGCTCGTGCAGATATTTGATGAACATTCATTTGTCGGCATCCCGGTTGTTGATCGTGAAGGGACACTTGCAGGCATTGTTCTGAGATCCTCCGTTTTGGATGCCCGCGGCAGGCAAACAAAGAATTCCTTTTTAAGAATCAGCGGTATTGTCGGCGGTGAAGAGTTTCGCTCAATGCCGTTGGGGTTACGCTCTGCACGCCGTCTCTCGTGGCTCGTCCCGAATATTGCATTGAATATTATCGCCGCAAGTGTCATTGCGGTATATCAGGATACGCTGCAGGCTGCCATTGCCCTGGCAGTGTTTCTTCCGATTATTTCGGATATGAGCGGCTGTTCGGGTAATCAGGCGGTGGCGGTAAGTATACGTGAACTTTCTCTCGGCCTGATCAGGCCGGGGGAGTTTACGCGGGTATTTGCAAAAGAATCGGCGATGGGATTGGTCAATGGTCTGGCATTGGGGATACTACTCGGGACGGTTGCCTATCTGTGGAAATCCAACATCTATCTTGCACTTGTTGTGGGCAGTTCCCTGGCGTGCAACACACTTCTGTCGGTTCTGCTGGGTGGGTCCGTGCCTCTTATGCTCAAAAGATTCGGCGTTGATCCGGCCCTTGCTTCGGGTCCAATCCTCACGACCGTGACGGATATGTGCGGGTTCTTTCTCGTGTTGAGTCTCGCGAGCTCCGTGCTACATCTGCTTTGAGACTACTTTGCAATCGCTCCGATCTGCATTTGAATAAGCACGTCTTTGCTTATCAGGTTTTCAAATTCCGAAACACCGTAATCGAAGCGATTAATTGTAAACTCCGTTTCAAAACCCGCCAGTGCCCCGACACCCCGCGCCGATGTGGTTCCTAGTGTTCGAACGGGAACGGTAATTCTCTTTGTAACGTCGCGGATTGTAAAATCACCCGTCACCAACAACGTATCCTTTCCATTCGCCTTCGCGCTTTTGCTGATGAACGACATTGCAGGGAACTTGCCGGTATTCAACACATCGCGTGATTTGATAGCCTGGTCCCGGTCTGTATTTCTGCTGTCCACGCTTTCGGTTTGAATGGAAATGGAAACTTGTGTAGCCGCGGGGTTTACCGGATCGTACATGATTGTACCCTCGTACTGTTTAAAACGTCCTTCTTCCTTAAACACCAGCCACTTCGTCACCACAAATCCAATGCGGCTATCCGAAGGACTGATTTTATATGAGATTGGTTGAGCGATACTGCTTGCAGGCAACAACAGGAGAATTGCGGCTACAAAAAAAGAAAGTAAGCGATTCATTGTTCGACCCTTCAGGATGTTTACAACATTAAGATGCCGCAAGAGTCGAAAGAGTTTGAACCAATCCCTATAACATAATTCCGATCTCTTCTCCCAAACGTTCCATCATTTTTGGATTGTTGGTGAGAATTCCTGCGCGGGTAACATCGGAGGGGATGTGCATGAGCGATGCCAGCCGGTCAAACACTTTTGCGCGCTGAATACCATCCGTCCGTTTCAGAAGATGCCAGAGTGTTACTGCATCTTCCGTTCGCGCCTGCGCGAGAACCGATGCCAGATTCGTTCCATTCTCAGAATCGCATTGTGCGAGCGTGTTGCGGAAAGAGGGAGAGGCGCTGAGCCGGAAAGGAGTTCCCGGTGCCGCACCCGGACGGGTTTCACATGCCGCTCCCGCCGGGACAATCGATTCTTTTCCTTCTCCGCTCACCGCAACATATCCCGCAGATACTTTCAGCAATGCTGTGCCCGTTGAATCAACGCTCAGCGTATACGCGCAACCAAGGTCGATAACCGTTGCCGCTGCAGTCTCCACAAAAAATAATCTCGGCGGCGCCCAGATTTGTGCATGGATTGTTCCCCGTTCAAGCTCGACGCGGTGGTCGGTGGTTTTTGCGTCAATCAGCCGCAGGCGGGAGTTTGGTTCGACATCGAGCTGGCCTATTAAACCCACATTGATCTTCGCACGGGAAATATTATCCGTTTCCAGCCAGTCACCTACATGCAAGGTACCGTTGGCTCCGACCGGTTCATTGCCGATCCTAAGCACGCCCTGCGTGCGGGCAACATTCCATCCGGCTGTGGATGATTGGATTGTAAACCAGACTCCGGCCGCTATAAACACGACAAGTGAAAACGCAACAAGAATTTTCATCTTCCATCGGGATCGTGCTGTTCTGCGGGATGCAACACTCTTCCTGTCGGGCTGCTGTCCGTTCCGGGTTTCTGCGAGAGTCAGGCGCGGAAACCGGATTGGCTGCTGTGTGGAGATGCGTTCAGAAATCTCCGGCCACAAATCACGCGTCGGTTGAATCTTCCCCGGAAGTGCCGCAATCGCGGATGGCAACTCCCGCAAAAACTCCAGCATCGCTTTACACTCCGCGCATTGACTGACGTGTGCTTCAATCATGCTGCGTTCGTCCGGTGAAAGCGTTTCATCCGGAACATCGCTTATGAGCTGTTGTAGTTCTTCACAGTTTAAGAGTTCACTCATTTTCCCAGCGCCTCCTTCAAAAGTGTGCGAGCCCTGTGAAGCTGTGCCTTGCTTGTTCCCACGGCAAGCCCCATCTGTTCCGCAATCTCCTCATGGGTGTAACCGTCAATGTCATGCAATACGAATGTTGTGCGCGCTTGCAGCGGAAGCTGTGCAATAGCCTGTTCGAGATCCATTGCTGTTCCTGTGTGCGGCGCTGTACCTTCTTCGTACTCTTCGAATGTGTCGGACGAAAAAACCCTCGCCGTCCTTCTCCGTTCACTGCGCATATTCATCAGAACAACATTCACCGCAACCCGGTGCAGCCACGACGAAAAAAGACTTTCGCCTTTGAACGAGCCCAGCGTTTGCCACGCCTGGACGAACGCGTCCTGCGTTAGTTCCTCAGCGCGTGCAGTGTTTGCCACAATGCGAAAACACACGGCGAACACCCGATTGACATTCTCATCGTATAACTGGCGAAAAGCAACGGCATCACCGGCCTGTGCACGAACGACAAGTGATGGATGTACATTTTCTGTCAGAACATCCTCCAAACGCAAAGCTCCGGTCTGCATGCCTTATATCTCTCGGTGTAGAGTGGGATGCCAGCCGGAGCGAAAAAGATTGAATGGAATTTCAACATTGTTTCATTGCATCATTGCAACATTTCGTCGCGCATAGCCTCGGGCGGTTATTTGGGCAGCGGCGAAGATTGCCAGGAGTTCGTTCGCTTCTTTCATCAGTAAGTCAAGCTGATCTTTCTTGATAATCTCAGCTTCCCCAAGCAATTCCAGCCAGAAAACTGTTTCGTCCGTCTCCTCAACGACGACTCCAATCTTCGAAACAAAATCGGGCTTGCTTCTTGCCCTGCAGACAGACCGGTAATTCGCCGCCACGGATGTTCCCGGCCTCAGGAGCTGTCTTCCAATTATCCTCGCTTCCTCAGATTTCGGCAAGGACTGGAACACTTTGATGATTCGAAGAGCGAACTGTTTCGTCCGCTTCTTCATCTCTTCGGTTCGCTGTCTGTCTGACATACATGATCCAATGACTCAATGATACAATGATAAAATCATCTTACTTCACCTCTTCTTCCGCTTTGAAGATTTTTCCGCTTTTGTTTTGGAAATCTTTTTCTTCGGGGACTTCTTGCGCGGTGCGGGTTTCTTGCGCGCAGGCTTTGACGGCGGCATCGATTTCACAAGGCCCAGCGTGTTTCCTTCCGGGTCTTTGAACATTGCCATCGTTATCATGTCGGGGATTTCCATCGGAGGCATAACGATGGAGCCGCCCATGGCGATTGCCTGGTTCAGTGTTTCGTCCAGGTCGCTTACTTCCATGTAGAACATGATGGAAGGAGGTGCAGGCTGGCTGGGGTCATTCTGCCCGATACCACCGCCGATGCCGCGGTTCGCATCAGGCATAACGAGTCCATAATTCATCGGATTGTTTGCGTTGACATTCCAGCCGAATACTTTTGAATAAAACTTTCGCAACTCCTCGGCATTGTTCGAGTTGATCTCCCAGTGGACAACAGGTGCAGCCATAGTGTTGCTCCTTTATGAATGTGAGAGGATGATGAGTTATTGTGGTTGATATTTAAGATGTTGGATGATGAAAAAGGTTGAGCACATAACAGCTGAAACAAGTTTCTCTCACATCGCATTCAACGCCGTCCGCGCCATTCGCAGCGTCTCCCAATACGGAGGCTCGAACCCGAGCCGCATTAAGGGACCATAAACAGATGTAACTTACTCTATAGTAATTCCTGTTCTTGGGGCAACCATGAAAGTTGTTTTGCCATGTCTTTGATTCTTTTCAAGTCCAGCTTGCCACTACCAAGGTATGGAAGACTTTCAACATGGAAGAACTGGTTTTGGCGAGGTATCCACAAGTTCGGCAATCCACTCTGCGGTAGTTTGCTAATACATTCCTTGATGTTCGCCTCCGGCAAAGTGGAGAGAACGACAAGTCGTTCCCCTTTCTTCTCATCAGGAACTCCCGCAACAGCAAACACCTGCTCAGTCACACCAACCAATTCGTGAAGCTTCTCTTCAATTTTGATGTGTGGTACCATTTCTCCGCCAATTTTGCTGAAGCGACTCAACCGATCTGTTATCTGTATGAAACCATCCTCATCGAGCGAAGCAATATCACCCGTAATGTACCAACCATCATGCATAACTTCTGCCGTCTTCTCAGGCTTGCCCAGGTATCCCTTCATCACATTCGGCCCTTTGACCAAGAGGAGTCCGGGCTGACCCACGGGAAGAGTTTGCATCGTTGCGGGGTCAACAATTCTCACGCTCAACCCGGGCAATGGGTGGCCAATCTTGCCACGCTTAGCCCCGACTTGCCGGAAGCCTGCCGCGCGAAAGTCATGGGTGTTCAAGGTAACCACCGGTGCACACTCCGTACAGCCGTACCCCTCAAGAGGCCTGATGCCATACTTGTCCTCGAAAGCAATAGCAACACGTTCCGGAAGTTTCTCGGCACCGGCCATGACGAATTGCAGACTCCCAAATTGTTCAGGCTCCACTCGTCTCATATACGCCTGAAGAAAAGTCGGGGTTGCCAGTAAGAACGTGACCCTATATTTTTGGACCAACTCTCCGATAGCCGGCGCGTCGAGAGGGTTGGGATGGTACACCACACCAACGCCGAGCGCAGTCGGCACCATGATGGTTGCTGTAAAACCGAACGAATGAAAGAAAGGAAGGATGCCGAGAATCCGATCGCTCTTATGAAAGGCAAAGGTCTGACCCATCTGCTGGATGTTTGAGACAATGTTATAGTGCGTCAAAATAACCCCCTTGGGATCGCCGGTACTTCCACTTGAGAAGATCACTGTCGCGGGATCATCGAGAGTCACGATCTTTTCACGTCCAATCATCCTCTCAAGCAATCGCGATGGAAAGAAGCACGCGATGAGAAGCACAAACAACTTTTCGCTGCTACGGGGATTTGCGGCAAGATCTTCTAAGAGAACAGTTTTTCCGGGAACAGTGAGGGTCACCTTTTCCAGAAACGCTTTTGAAGTCACAACCGTTTGAATTCCACATTGTGCTGCACAGGATGCAAGGGTTTCATTGGATGCAGTGTAGTTTAAGTTTACCGGTACTTTGCCCATTGCAAGGGCCGAGAGGTTTACAAGCGCTCCCGCAATGGATGGCGGTAAGAACACACCGACCATTTCCTGACCCTGCCACACGAGCCGCAGTCTTCTCGCGAGAAAAACAAATTTTAGCAACGCAGAGGCAAAGCTCATCTTAGGAACCCGGAAATCCGCCATCGCAAACCGGAACGGATGGAGCCTTGCAGTATGAATAAACGAGCGATGAAGTAGGTCCATATGCTTCTTTCGGTGATGCCATGATTGAGTATTAAGTTCCTGCACTGCCTGCCGAACATCGAATGGAGAGGAATGCGAGTCCATCGGCTTACCGAAGGTCACAGTGACGGGTGATAGAGAATGCCGCGGAAACTTCCAGAAGAAGCGGCCCCGCTCGTAGCTGAAGATACTTCCCCACACACCGTCGAGGTTAACCGGGATAATCGGCGCGTCGACATCTTTCATAATTTTTGTCATGCCACGACGGAACGGTAATAACTGGCCTATGCGGGTTATCTGGCCTTCAGCGAAGATACACACCACATCTCCGTCCCGAATTGCATCGCTCGCATCGTTCAATGCGCGGATCATTTCCCGCGGCCGTAATTGTGACGATATGGGAATTGCCTTGATGACTTTGGCGAACGGCTTAACGATAGGCATATCATAAATGCCTTTGAATATGATGAACCGAATGAAACGGTCAGTCGAAGCAAGCAGCAGCAACGCATCGATAAGCGACAGGTGATTGGAGACGAACAATGCGCCGCCCTTGTCCGGAATGTTGTCCCGCCCTTCCACGCGAATCCGATAGACCGAGTGCGTAAAAAGCCACAACAGGAGTCGAAGTAATGCATCGGGTAGTATAATAACGACGTACACTGTTGCTGCAAGCGTACCGAGCGAGCTGATTAGAAATATTGTGGGTGGATTGAATCCAACTCTTGTAAACACATAGAATAAAGCCTGGGAGAAAGCATAACCAACAAACGAAAGTAAATTCGCAGCAGCCAATGCACCTCCTTTGTCTTCTTTCGCGGGACGGTGCTGGAGCAGTGCATTGATCGGAACAATAAAAAATCCACTGAAGAAGCCGAGCCCCCCGAGAGTAGCCGACACCTGAAGAAACGAAAGGCCCGGATTGAACATTAGCCCGGCAGAGACAGTGATACCAATTGACCCCAGAGGGATGAGCCCGTATTCAATTTTCTTTCCCGAGAGATGTCCTGCAGCATAACTTCCAAGCCCGATGCCGAGAGCGAGTGCGCCGGCAAGATAGCTGTTCTGAATCTCGCTTAAGCGGAGAACATCGTAGCCATAGACGAGTATCGTCGATTGGAGGAGGCCGGCAAGTCCCCAGAAGTAGGTGCTGCCGAGAAGCGCCAGGAACAATACCCTGTCGCGCCGCATCTTCTTAACGTGCACAACGAGGTCGGAGACAAAGTTGAATTGAAACTTCTTCGCCTGGTCGGCGGCAGGAACGCGGTTGATCCCAAGGCTCGTCACGAGTCCAACGCACGCAAGAACAACGAGGAGAATTCCAGACCACAGGTGGTTCCCCCGAAACGTTTCAGATAAAAGCCCGCCCCCGACCGTTCCTGCAATAATTGCGAGAATTGTGTAGAGCTCAATAATACCATTCCCCCAGGAAAGTCTTTTTTCGGGGAGAAGTTCAGGCAGCAATCCATATTTGGAAGGACCAAACAACGCGCTCTGCGCACTCATCAGAAAAACGGCAGTGAGCATCATCCACATATTCACGAGCACAAGAGCCGCTGTCGCGAACAGCATCACACCAATCTCCAGCACCTTCGTTCCGATCGTCACCGAACGCTTGCTGTAACGGTCGGCAAGATAGCCGCCCGTCATGGAGAACAGAATAAAGGGAAGTGCGAACAAGAATTGAACCCCCGGCACAAACAGGTCGCGCTCAGATTGTGAGAGGCCCATACCGAGAATCAAGAACAGAACGACGCTCTTGTGAACGTTATCGCTGAACGCTCCCTGGAACTGCGTAGTAATGAGGCTCCAGAAGCTTCGCTTCCAGGGGCGCTCAGAACTTTCTGTTTCGGGAAGGATGAATTCAGGGCTTAGGGAATCAGTCATAAGCATTCTCCATTACACAGATGTCGCTGGTTTTACTCATGCTGCTTTCGAGCGTCTGTCGAACGGCGCCGCATCCCGCACTCTGTGCCGCAGCATAGCTCGCCTCAAGGGAATCCCACCGCTCATCCTGATTCCACACGAATGCTCGTGTCGTTGCTGAATGTTCAACGAGTGGGATACTAGGAGGTGTATCAGGGATTGCGAGAAGGAAATATACACCTACAACGAAAAGAGCTACGTAAATAAATCCCAGATTTTTGACGGTCTTCATGGGTTAGATTCGATTTTACTCGTTTTTACAACAAACCTTCATTTCAATTTGTATTGTGTAACGGTTCCATCCGTTCCACCGACGAGCAGAAAGTTTTGGTTCCCATTCTGTGCAGGAACAGTTACAACAGTGGGTTCCCTCCCCTGGAATATCTCGTAGTACACCGTTGTGTCGAGTTTATCATAGATGTACAACGCCGATAAGTGAGAGCTTGCCCGAAGAGAAACAACTACAACAAAAAAGGAATCGTCACCGTGTTCAATTGTCGCCGTGCTCAGGTCAATACCTGTGTGTTGGATAGGGAGAGAGCCAACACGCTTTCCGTTCAAGTCGAATGCCTGAACATCCCCATCGGCCATGCCCATGATAACCGGATTCACTCCCTCTTTGAACCATTGTCCGATAGCAAACGTGATGAAAGGTAGTTTCAAGATACGCAGCTTGTCACCATTTGTTGAGCGTATGATAATGTTCTCCCCGTCTGTATGTATTATTTCTGCCGAGCCATTTTCGGTGATTGACTTGACAGAAAACGCGTTCGTAGCCGGTTGAGTCCACAGTTCGTTCCCACCCCGATCATATGCTTTCAATCCGCCATGACCGTTCATCCCAACAACAAACTCCTCAACACCATCGCTGTCTAAATCAATTGTTGCCATCTCATCCGGTGTCTCTTTTGGCGGGGATTTCCAAATCGTCTTGCCGGTGTTACTGATAAGTGAAACAGGTTGCCAGCCTCCCCCTGTGTTCACGAACTCAAAGTCTCCCTTGCGTTTGGTTTCAACGGGAACGACTTTCCCCATTCGCTCATCGAACTTGATCAAAGACTTCACTTGCCCACGCAGTGAAATCATCATCGCGCCCATCTCGCCGGCGACAACCATTGCGGCGCCTGTATCTGAGACGGAAGGAAGTAGTTTGATCGAGGTTACATCACCAATTTCCGGTTTCGATATCAGGACAGTTTTGCTTATCAATTCGCTGCCCAGTTGTACGCCGGCTTGTGGAGGGAAGTCAGGCTTCAAGGAAATGATCTTATAAAATAAAACCGCAATGGTTATCAGCAATACCGAAACGAGGCTTCGCCACACCAATCTGGACGGTGTCCGTTCTATCTGAACTGGTTGTGCTTTCCTGAAAGTGGATCGGAGGGCAATGCCGAGAGCCACTCCGGCAAATGCACAAACGACTCCGAAGACAACAGTAAATAAAACTTCCATGGGAAAAAGGTTGTGACGAATGCCGCGGATCATGTCAATGATAATGCTGAGCGTAACCGCGACGGGGATACCCAAGGCTGCAATTGCGGCATTCAGCCAGACTCGATGTGGACGCCGCAGTCCGATAACCATCACAATTCCAATTGCGACTACAGCACGCATCAACAATGGAGAATTCTTGCCAAGGACCAGGAAGGCTACAACACCCGATATCAATCCGACCGTGAATGCCAATAACAAGTCGAACCCCTCATGTTCTCTTGCTGCATTCTTCACCACAAGAGGGTCCGAGGAAGGCTGATGTTTTCCAATTCGTTTCCTTATATATGCTGTAAGATAAGCTCCCATTAAAACGCACGAACTCATTAAGGCGTAGGTTGGAATCTTAAGGCCAAGGATCATAAGCAACATCAGGTTTGTCTTGAAAACCACCGCAAAGTAAATCGCATCAACCACGGGAAAAAGCAATATGCTTGCAATACCCCATCGCCAAGGACGGACTGGCTTGTAGAATCCCCAGACGAGGCCCAAGACAAATAGCGCAGGTATCACCACCGTCGCTAAAAAAAATCCCAAACCTTGTTCACCGACTTGAAACAGAAAAGGCAGCGACCAGATCACCGCGCCAGTGAAACTTGCAACAGCCCACCAACCATATTCACTCTGTTTGAGTTTTGATAAATTCATGCTTAAGACTCCTTTCCTAATTTTGGGTGATGAATGATTCATCAAGTATTCAAAGTTGCTTGCACCTCCAGGTGGAAAGTCAAGTCATCCGTGATGGTGAGATAATCTTACATCAAGCTGCGAATAAAATTCCGGCAAGACTCATCATCCCATTTCGAAGCACCGACCTCCTTAAACACAACCGATCCATCACGATTTAGAATAAACGTTGCCGGAATTCCGAGAGTCCTAAATACATTCGGGAGTTCGTTGCCACGAAGATAAACGGGAAAGGTGAATCCTTTTTCGTGCAGAAGCTTCCGAACAGTTGCTTCACCCTCATCTGAGATAAGAAGGAAAGTAATGCGTTCATTTTTTAAAGAGTCGTACAGGCTTTGAATACCTGGCATCTCTGCAATGCAGGGCCCACACCATGTTGCCCAAAGATTGATGAACACGACATTGTTTTTGAACTCCGAAAGCGAGACGCTTTTTCCATCGAGAGTGCGAAGAGACCAATGGTAGTCCGTTTGGTCATAAACTGAAAGTTTTGAACCTTCGGGAAAATGAGGCGGTACAAGCATCGATGCCGTTTTTCCCTCATCCGAAGACATTATCCTGAAGTAAATCTCCACGCCGACAAAAAACACGATGATGGTAAGTACTACCCCCGCAACCATGCCGGTAAAAAAATATTTGTTGAAGAATCGCATGGTTATCTCTTTTTTTTTATTTCACTCAAAGGCGTACAACGTTTGTCGTTAGCGACCAGAGAGCTTCGTTGATGTAAAAAAGGCACTGAACCCGTTCATAACTCAACCGGTTCAAACCCGGCAAACATATTCTTGAACTCATCAAGACCTGCGAGAGGGATGATCTCGCACGCCTCGTTGTAGCGATTCCATAGTGCAAGGACGGCAGGGTTTTGGTGGGCTGCCGCAATTGCTTCCGCTGACTTCCATTCAAACACTTCAACGATTGTTCCGTCGGCAGCTTTCATGACGTACGGGGGACGGTCAGTTGCCAGCCCTTCCTTGCGCAATATGGGCACATGGTTTTTTGTCAACTCCAGAAGCTGCTAAGCCTTGCCGGGGCGTGGCCGGTAGGCAACAATTGCAAATTGTCCCATGTTAGACCTTTATGAAACTGACGAAAAAAAAAGCAGAGATGGCGTAGGTTGTTGCTATGACGGGCTGGTAGGATTATAGCAATATCAAATCATGTGTGCAAGCGGAGAGATATGAAACGACACTCAAGTGTCGTTTTTGAGGATTAGGACGGTATTTCAGAGCCCAGAAGCGATTCCGGTCAACGACTCTACGAGCTGTTGACTCGTAGAGAGAATCGCGCTACTTAAGAACCACGAGCTTTTTCACTGCCACATATCCGGAGGATTGCAGCCGGTAATAATACACGCCGCTCGAAAGTTTCGATGCATCGAGTTGAACGGAATACTTGCCGGGTTGCTGCTGCCCGTTTACCAGTGCGGTGACTTCCCTCCCAAGCATATCATACACTATCAACGTTACGTGGCTGAGCTCTGATATCTGATATCCGATCTCTGTTGTTGGGTTGAACGGATTTGGATAATTCTGGAATAATGCAAATTCTTTCGGCGCTTCGTTCGTCTCTCCAACTTCAGTCGTTGGATTGTACACTGTAACCGGTTCGCTCACAGTTACGTGTCCGCCTGTCGTGACATTCTCGGTTACGACAACGCCATAATATTTCGGCCCGATGATATATGGATACGCGGCAGTGCCGTCTGCATTCAGTGTTGTGAAGTATGAATAAATTCCTGCAGGATATTCCGGTGTGACGGAAAATCTTCCGTTGTATTGATCGAGTTTGCCAAGTCCATTTACAAATTCGTAATCCTCCACATAGTAACCGAGAGGATAGGTGGATGAAACCGCCGGACCGTATTGACCCGGTGTCAGCACCGTTCCATCAGGAAGCGTTGTTCGTGTTGTAATGTTGCGCGTGCGGTAGCTTGATGTCATGCGCACGATGCCGCCGGTGCCGTTTGTGTTTGCATACGCGTACGGTCCGTAAATCGGGTAGCCATCGTACGAATAACCGAGAATAGATGAATGCTGTGTTGAGTCCGGCGTGTACAGGCATGGCGGGTTTGGATGATTATGATAGCGCCCACCCGGTGCTGGGTGCCCGCCGCATGCGTCGAACGATGGGCCCTCCACAATAACTGCGTTCTGATGCCAGATGTTCATGTTGTTGTAGGACATCGCATCAAGCGGATTGTATACGGGCACTCCATGTTTCCAAAACGCGATTGCGCCGAGTCCGGTCGCGGTTTTGGTTCCCATGTTCTCAACCGGTGAACGCGCAATCTTGAACACATAGCTCTGATTCGACGCAACGTTCGGATTTCCCGGCCACGGCCCGATGGTGTACGCCGGAACACCCGTGCTGTTCACGTAGACGTAGCTCGTTGAATAGCGCACTTGCTGAACATCGGCAGGTATGTTGTTGTAACCAACTCTTCCGTTTGTATTGCGCAGCCACGAGGAGAGGACGGGCGGATCCTGGGCGTGCGAGTTCACTGTAAAGAAAATGAACGCGAGCAGAACGAGTGTTGCTTTCTTCATGTGAGTCTCTTGTTGTTATCGGATGAGTAGCATTGTGCGGATTTCGGAACCATCTCCGCTGTGATTGACGTGGATTGGACAAGATACGGAGCATTGGGTTTAACGCCTATACAACGGCTTCCTCTTTTTCTTTTCCGATTGCAAACCAATCCACGTTTCGTGTCATGTACATGACGGTTGCGAGGATCGCAAGCAAACCCAGGCTTCCGAAAAGAAGCGCATAATCCTCCAGCTGCAGAATGACGAATAAGAATCCGTACAACAAAGTCAGCACTGCCGATATGATCAACGCAAATGCATTGCTCCGCAGAACGCTGCGTGTGTAGCCGGCAGTCAGCGCAATAATGCATGCGCTTGAAATGACATATGCATAGTTAAATTGAATCTGCTCGGAGAGCGAAAGCAGCAGACAGTAAAACAGCAACAGTCCTATTCCGATGAGTGAATATTGAATGGGGTGGATTGTTTTTCTCGTGAGCACTTCCGTCAGAAAAAAGGAAAGGAACGTGAGAGAGATAAACATGATTGCATACTTTGCCGAACGCATTGTCTTTTGATATTCATCGACCGGCAGTATCAGCCGGACGCCAAACGAAAAGTCGTTTATGTTGAAATCAGGTTTGACGGTTCCCCCAACCCAATGCTGCGGGAAATTCCTGTTGAGGTGGAGAATGGTCCAATGTGCAGTGAATCCATTTTCGTCCACCGTCCGCGTCTCGGGAAGAAAACGCCCGACGAAACTCGGATTGTTCCATGGAGATGAAACTGTCGCCACCGTGTTTTTGCCAACGGGAATAAATTGCAAATCCTCGGCTCCCTGAAGCATTATGTCCGCGCTAAAGGGATGCACGGATTGTTGCGGAGAAATTTCCGGATGAATCGTAACGCCTGTCTTGAGGAAGTCATTTGACAGAACGCCGGGCTCAACGGGGTAGGCTTTGTCCCCCCATATCAGACTGATATTTTTTATTCCCCGCGTGTCACCGATTCCAAGTGCAAGGGTTGCCTCACTCCAAATTCTGGAATCGGTTTTCATTTGCAGCGACGCCAAATCGGACAGCATGAACGTTCCGCTCATATGGATCTTCGTCGTGTACAAGACCACCCGATGGATGCCGCGATATCTGACTTCGGGCACAGCCGTTGCGGTTATCGAGAGGCTTTCCGGCAGCACATGATAATATTCCCTCGTTGCAGACTTGCTGTCTCCGTAATACGGAATAGTCAGCACGGGACCGGAAATCGTTTGGGCCGTTCCCCACTTATCGCTTACCTCAGAAATTACTGCTGAGCGCCTGCTTTCCCGCTCACTGATCAAATTCATTATTATGATTGAAGGGACGAGCAACGCGAGGCTCAGTGCGCCAACAAGAATCATGCGAAGAAGGATTGATCGTTTCAGCATGCTATCGTTCAATGTATATATCTCCGATTATTGGTTTCAGATGGAAGCAGCGAACCAAGCAGTGCAAGCCGGGTAAACGATTTAGTTTCCATGCGACTATCCTTTGATTTTATGATTGCCGAACAGAATAATGTGTGCCCGCCGAATCTGCGTAGGCATTTTGTTTCTCCCTTATTGAGTTTGTTTTATTAGTCTTTCGAGCGCATCGAGATGGTCAGTAAAAGCCCGCCGTCCAACCGCAGTGAGGGAGTATGTTGTCTGAGGCTTCTTTCCGACGAACTCTTTTTTCACCTTGACGTATGCTTCGCTTTCTAAAGATGCGATATGAGATGAAAGATTTCCGTCGGTTACGTTTAGCGACTCTTTGAGTGAAGAGAAGTCAAGTGCATCGTTGACGGTCAGCGCCGACATGATTCCAAGCCGAACGCGGTTCTCGAATGTTTTGTTCAAGTCCTGAATAATGCTGTTCACTTTTCATACTTCAGATAAATACGAGCACCGTAAAGAATATGGACAACGCCGAAGCCCAGTATCCAGAAATTCATTCCTTCCGACGGAAAAAGAACGGCAAGCATTCCGATTGTCAATTCCGTAAGTCCCAGATAGCGAACTTCTCTGATGGCAAATTTGCTTGCGTTCACAAGGGCAAGTCCATAAAACGTCAGCATGATTGCAGGCAGCAGAAAGTACGTTTGATGCAGTAACATTGCGGCGCAAAACACGCCACCGGCTGCCAGAGGAATGGCAAGCTCCATGATCAAATATTTGCCGGCTGCAGTCCAAACCGGCATTCCTTTTTTCTTTGCCATGCGTGCGGAAAAGAAAACTGCAAGGCTGATGGCGATTGCAAGAATTGCAGCTGCGTCAGCGATCAGATATAACTGAATTTCCTCATTTGAACATGTTTCGATCATCCACCGCGCATGTAATGCCCCGGCAATTGCTACAAGACCGATTGTTACGCCGGCGAGTCCGCTCAGGGAAAGAATTTTTGTGGATCTCTCCATCATCGCCCGGATATCGGAAAGATCCTTTTGTGGATTCTGGGGTTCGTTCATGGTATGGGAAAATTGTGGTACAAAGTACTTTGTAGTACAAAGTAACTACAAACATACGCTCAAGTCAAGTTCTTTTTCAACAAAATATTCCTTTGAGAAAGGGGAATTTAGAAAAAAAGTCCCGCCGGGGGAGCGCGGGACTTACAAACGGAGGGAGAGCGTATTTCTATTTCATCGTGAATATGGCTTCAATCTCAGGCGGACGGAGAAGGCAATCCGTTCGTGTGAGACTCAGATTATTTCATGAGCAACATTGTTTTGGTTGCGAACACCTTGCCATCTACGAAAAGGCGATAGATATACATTCCTGACGCATAAGATGATGCGTTGAACCGATAGTTATGACGTCCCGGTTGTACGGCGACATCCGAAGCCAGAGTCTGAACTTCTCTGCCGAGAATATCAAAGATTGTGAGTGAGATCCGTGATGCCTTCGGGATATCCACGACAATATTTGTGCTCGGGTTAAACGGGTTCGGATAATTCTGCATCAGCGCGTACTGATCAGGGGCGACAGATAGTTCTTGTTCGGGCACGGGGCTTTTCTCTGCAGCGCCGGAATTTGCCGTTGTCGCGTCATTCCTCCACACATGCAACAATTGATAGCTATCGTAGCAGATGCTGACGATATCTTTTCGTCCGTTATTGTTGAGATCGACCGTGCGGGCACCGATGTGGCTTTCTTTGCCCGAGTCGACGATGTGCGGAATGAACGATGCACCGTGATTCACGTTCTGCCAGATCGTGAGCTTCTTTGTACCGCGGTGTTCTCCTGTGATGATGTCCATCTGGCCGTCGCCGTTCATGTCTGCAATATCCAGACTGTTGGTCGTTGCCTGCGTTACAAGTGTGTGACGGACCCATCCTCCGGCTGTCGGGTTGGCGGGGGCCTCGTACCAATACGTACTCGCTCCCGAGGTGGCGCCGTTTTCTTCGGTGACGATCACGTCCATCCGTCCGTCGCCGTTGATGTCTGCAATCTCTGTACGGTCTTTGAAGTTGACCGTCGTTACGAAATCGGAACGACGGTC
>JBKJJX010000109.1:0-33629 GCA_046597825.1 Bacteroidota bacterium
GCAACGTTATTGTAAAACTTGATGGAGTCGGAATGGCCTGCCGTCGGATTGGAGCCGGCAAAGTTGCCATCAAAAAGAAATCCTGTAAGGCCGCCGCCTTCTCCCGCCGCCATATCAATGTTCCACGAGTTGTAGTACCAGTCGATGGTCGATCCGTTGCCGTTCGGGCTGTTGGTGCCGCCCGTGGGGTTATAGATCAATCCATCCACCGCACGACCGCCGCCACCCGTGCCAAGGTTGTGGATATCATAAATCATATTGTTCGCGAAGACTGCCCGTGTGCGCACTGCCGGTCCGGTTGTAATAATATTACCAACCAGAATGCAGAGCGGACGGAAGGCACCGCTTAAGGTGACCAGATTGTGAATGCGGTTCCGTGTAACCGTAACAGCCGTGTTGGCTCCGTTCACTCGGATACCTGCCGGGTTACCTGCTACTTTTATACCGTTCACATCGTTGCTGTCGACCAGCACGTTGTGGTTGCCTGTCATCGTAATACCCGCTGCCGCGAGGTGGTCGAACACCGAAGCGCTCGATCCGCCGCCGATAAGGTTTTTGGTGAACGTGTGGTTCGAATCGCGTACTGCACCACTCGCCGCATTAATGAACAGGCCGTTGTTGCCGCGCATCAGCTGGCAGTTCGTGATCGTCATATCATTCTGCCCGCCTGAGGTTGCAAAGCCGGTGTTGTCGATAACAACAACGCTCGGGATACCGCCTGCAGAATGGCGGTTCCCTTTGATGATCAGGTTCTTCAGCGTAACGTTCTTGCTTCCCTTGCGGATGAAGAACGGTGTACGCGCCGTGGTTGTGTTTGTATCTGATTCAATCGTCATACTGCGGTCTGAACCCCCGGAGTTGGAGCCGTCCCAGATAATGCCACGGACGCTATCCATCCGCACGCCGATGCCTGCATTGGTTGCCGAGCCGCCGGCGAGAACAATGCGCGGCGTTGTGCTTGCCGCAGGTTTGAATGTGACGGTGTTCGTCGTTCCCTGGCCTGCGTACGGCGTGATGATCTGCGCCGTATCACTATAGGCTGCATCGATGAACGAGAAGACAACCGGTGCTGAGACGCCTCGTGTCGTCAGTGCAGCGATTGCTGCGGACAAGCTTGTAAAGTTCCCTGCCGCTCCTACTGTATATGTGCCTGCAAGGGGTGTCGGTCCGACAAACAATGAGAACTCATCAGCTCCCATATCCGGAGTAGCGACATTGCGGGCCTGGCCGTCGTAGTCCGTTGTAAGACCTGCGATGGGCCGTGCACCGCCGTCAAGCGGGGTTGCGACTGTGGAGTCGATATGCAGGTCCGGTGAACGGAAGTTCGCCGTGACACTCACACTCTGTGAATCCTGTCCCGTTGACTGCCAGTTCGCCAGCGTTGCATAGTTCGTTGTACTCACTGCGCCAACATAACTTAACGCTTGAGTAGGAACATACAGATCATTGTAATTCGAGATGATGGTCGAGGTGGTCGATAGCTTGTAGTATGCTATCGCACGCCCTGTCCCGGTCTCTGTTCTTGTGTTGATGGCAATGTTGTTTTTCAACACCTGCCCCACATGCGTGGATGTGTAGAGTGCACCCGAAGTAATGTTTGCCGCACCGGTGCCCGAGAGGTAAATCGAGTTGTACGCTATGGTGTCAAGCCGACCTGTCGATGCGTAAAGGCCTCGTACCGTGCTTCCGGCAGTCGTGCCCAGGTTGTTCAGATCGTAAATCATATTGTTGAAGTAGTTACCACTGGTCGTATCGGTTGATGTTCCGAAGATGTACAAGCCGCTCGCAAATACTGCCGCTGAGGCTGTTGATCCAACTTTTACATCACGGATAACATTGTTGGATATCTGCGTATTGAGATGCTTTGTTGCAATCCAAATACCCGCAAGATTATAGGTCGCTGCAGCCTGACGTATGTTCTGGATATAGTTTCTGTCAATCACTGTATTGAATGCCTGCTGCACATAGATACCGGCCTCACCAATACTGTCGGTTGCTGAACCGATCTGGTTGTTTGTAATCCAGTTATTAGTCGGGAAGCTTGTTGCGTTGCCCACAATGACAATACCATCTAACGCCCGCAGAACAGCATTGTTCTGAATCTTATTGCCGTCAGGTGTAGCTGTTGCTGAATCGGCAACCAGGTACACGCCTTCAGCTGCTGACAGAGACGTACGAACGGTTGTATTCTGGAGAACGTTATTGTCTGAGTTGCCTTCAAACAGAACCCCGCCTGTTGTTGCACTCGGTGCGCTGATTGTAAGACGCGTTGGACCGGTCAATCCAACACCATCTATCGTCACATAGCTTGCATTCAGCATATTGATTCCCCAGATGCCTGTGCTCGTAATCGTTACAACTTTGTTTGTTGCAGGCTTGATCGTGATCCGGTTGGCTGCACTGGCGCCAGGAATCGGGCCGCTCAATGTCAATGCACCCGTCATCAGGTTCGTCGGGCCATCCTGATTCTCTCGTTCATTACTCTTAAACGGTGTATCAAGAGGATCAACCTCGCCACCTCGGCGGCGGATTGCACTGATTTCATTACGGCCTATCGGACGTTCCGGCGCTGCATACGCTGTATCGGTAAGGCTCAGTGTAACGGCTCCGCTCACGCCTCGTGTCTTCAAAGCACTGAACGCTGAATCCAATGTCGGGAAGTCCGCTGCCGTTCCTACTGTGTATGTGCCTGAGAGAGGAACGATGGCCGGAACCAACGGCCACACATTATCAACCCGAATCCCATCAACTGTACCTATGGGTGCATTAACCGCTGACCCTTGTCGGATAGCCACACCATACACCGTGTCAACATCAGCTCCGGTTCTATCTAGAGCCGATTCAAACACTGTTGGGGCTGGCTCAGTGCCGGTTGTAGGAGGATTTACCCAAAGCGCTACAGTGTCATTGGTCGCACCGGCAACAACAGTGTACTTCACCACAATCAAGTTGGTAGAACCCGGAGCATAGATTGAATCTGAAAAATTAATGTTGGCTATCGTACTTGATCTTCCAATTCCAAAACGGATGTTTCCGTTCGCCGCCCTCTTTGCAAAGAGCCTGGCTGTAAATGTACTCGAGCTCTTAAGAAGATGGAAAAAATAATCGCCGGTCGCAGTGGCGCTGTCGATTTTCACCAACAGAGAGAAGTATGCAGATCCGGCGGCTGTTCCATTGGGGAAACTGGAGTAGGATTTATTTACGTCCTCGCCATTCGTGGTGAAAGGAACCGAGTTGCCGATTCCCGATTCTGTATATCCGGAGTATGTAAGACTACCGGCAGCGATTCTGGGCGAATTCGTACCCTGACCGCTGTGGGCAGACCACGAGCCGACATTATGCAGCGTGTCGCCGACGGTGTAACTAAAATTCTCGACGAGAAGCTGACTGTTTGCTCTCGTTCCCAGCGATAAAACAGCAATCGCAAGAATGGAACAAAGGAAGAAAATTTTAGAGATCTTCACGACCCCTCCTTATGGATTTGAATGGAATTGATTTAGTGTAGTGATAAACGGAGTGTTAGTAACGATGGTGACGGAAGAGAGAAAGAGAGGCCTAACCTTTAGAAAAGGATTCATACTCACAAAAAAAAGAAACCGGATAGTATTCCTAGATGGACGCCAACTGCAGTAACTGCCTTAACCTATGAAAGGTATTAGTGAATGTCAATGGTAACAGGAAATTGAATTTGAGTATCCCATACATGATGAATATCTCGCCGGATGACTGCCGACAAACATTTCTTATTTGAGAAGCACCATTCTCTTCGTCTCTTTGAATGTTCCTGATTCAAGCCGGTAGTAGTATACCCCGCTCGAAAAATTCCCCGCTTTCAGCGTTGCTTCGTACTTTCCCGGATTGAGTTCTTTGTTCACCAGGGTCGCCACATCTCGCCCCAGCATATCAAATACCTTCAAAACTGTGGTTCCTGTTGAGGCAATCTGAAACTTTATTTTGGTGCTCGGATTGAATGGATTGGGATAGTTCTGATCAAGAGAGAATTGAGCCGGGATTTCAGGCTGTCCGTTTACACCGACTGGCTGTCCGGTTATGAATGCGCGGACGATGAGATCGGCATTTGGAAGCGGTTGCCAACCTTGCGCGTTGGTAAAGAATCTCGACCGTCCATCAACAGGCGGAGAGAAATCACCGCCGATACCAGGTGCGCCGGGACTTGACGGCAAATAACTGAGAACCACATGAAAATCGCCGCTGGTAATCGAAGGTGGATCGCCGGCTGGAAGAGTCACAAGAAAACTATCGATGCCTGCCGTCTGATGTGACTCCCCGATATACGGTCCCGCTTTCATCTGTCCCGGAAATCCGAGACTATCACTGTGAATTGAAACCATGATCGGACTGCTACCGTTGTTCGTGAACGCTTTCACGCGATAAACACGCGCAGGATATTGCTGCGGCGTAAAACGTATTCCGAATTTATTCCCGTTATATGAAAAGTCAACGACATAAAATACTTCAGGAACACCATCGTCGTAACCCAACTCGGTCAGTTGTGGATCCGAAACAGCAAATGTGCCCGCTGTGCTGCTGTAGGGTCCGTAATATGTTTGAGAGGAAACAGTAATTGAACCACGCATTTTGTATTCGTACCAGCCTTGGGCAATAACATTCGAATCCGTAAAAGCTTGAACGCCGCTGCCAAATGTCCGATACAGTGTTCCATTTCTATAGAGCTGCAATGACACTGGAACCGTGAGCGGATCGTTATTCAATCCCTGCGTTGGATCATTCCATGTGACACGGAGAAAATTTCCCTGCCTCACGACCGCAACACTCCCCGGAGCTTTGGGCGGGGCAAGCAAGCGGATTGGAATGCGAATATCGCCAAAGCCTGATGGCGTAAACACGCTTGCCATTGTTTGCGGCCACCAGCCATGAAAGATCGCGGCGCCACCTGAACGCCCGATCATAAATAATCCGGCGCCGACTTTTTTATCCGGACCGAAAACCTGTAAATGATTTTTGTTAAAGAAGCTGATGGGGATACTAACTTCTCCGACCACATGTCCTGTGGAAGATGAGAAGGCGGTTTGTCCGTCCGTTACTGTATCTACCACTGCATTCACTCCACCGCCTGTGTAAATTTCCCGAAACCGGACTGTCGGCCCGGCGGAAAAATAATATGCCCAATAATTTCCTTCACGCAGAAGCGGGTCAGTACCGACCGGCTCGAACCGTCTATTATAGTTGTCGTCAAAGTAGAGACCGAACCCTTCGCTCTCCTGCAGTCCATCGGTATTCAGAAAATCTTCTCCGGCGATATACAGCTTTCCGGCAACACTATCATATTTGAAATACATGAACACACTGCCGCGTGGTAACGATACACCACCACCCAACCCAAAGACATCGGACACGTCGACCTTCAGGGCATCAGTCCACTCTCCCGCAGTGATCGTTCCATCAATCGTTGGCGTCGTAGTCTTATGCGGAGTCGTTATGCTGAATTGGAGGAATGAACTGTCAACTGTTCCGTACGATTCGTTCGAATACACACTCTCCCCTTGCCCGTATAAAGCGGTGATTCGATAGTAATAATCCTTCAACGGAATCGCGGAGCTGTCTGCGTAAGAAGAACTGCCGCTGATTGTTTTCTTGGCTGTGTATGGCCCTCCCGTTCGAAGGCTGCGATAAATGCGAATGCTGTCGGGAGGAACTGGTTGTGAAGCAGGGGACTCGGGAAGTTTCATGAGCAGTGTAGCTCCGACCGGCCGTAATGGTATCGACGTTGAGACTTTGTAATCATCAACAGCAAGATTTCTTTCGCGGGGCGACATCACGAGAGTCGGGTTTGTCCAGTTTAATTGGATGCGGGAATTCAAACCATGACTGGCAACTAAATTGGTGGGCGCCGCGCCGGTGAGCGCAAGTGTTGCATTCACATTTCTCGTCGTGTCGGTGCCCGACACCGTAACGTTGTTGATAGTCTGGGCAACATACCCGAGATGCGACACGCGAACGGAATAATTTCCCGCAGGGACATTCCCCACCACGTACTGCCCGGTCGGCGATGTTGTTGCCATCCTTGTTGTTCCCAGCACCTGAACCGTCGTACCGCTGTGGTTCGGTGGAACACCCGACAGCAATACTGTTCCGGCAATTGCACCTCCTCCAAGATCAACGGCAATATTGTACACGTTCCCGCCGCTCCCGAATTGGCGCGCATGAACTGCCTTGCCGCCTGCAACGACGCTTTTTCCATCGGCGGACATCGCAAGTGAGAACATCGAGCCCGGTGTATTCACACTGAAGACGGGCGTGTTCGAATTCCGCTCGAAAATGTAAATGTCCGGTTTGTTATTATCCAAATCTCCCCATGTCGCAGCAGCCGCAATCGAACCATCGTCCGAAAGGGCAACCTGCGCAACTTCATCGCCAACGCCGGGAACAATCCATTTGGGTGTTCCCTCTCCGAACGTGTCGAACAGATAGATCGATCCGTCATAGCCGGCACTCAGAAAAATCAGGGTGCCCGCCATAATGGTCAGTCCATCAGCCGAAACATCGACAGCGCTGCCCCAGTTCGTGAACGCACCGGGCGGAATCCTGTATTGCCATAAGGAGATATATTTATTCTGCGATGAGTTCCATGCAAGCGCCCTGATAAAGCCGGTGAGTTCTGCAATGGCAATAACAGATGCATTGCCGCTCATCGCAATGCGGGATTCAGTGTTATTGATTTCCATTTCCGTCCGCAACGACCCGTTGTTCGCGTTCAAGACCCACGCGTAAAATTTGCCGTTCACAATGACCGTGGATTTATCGACGCTGATGTTGATGCCATACACTCCCGTGCTTTGATTGTCACTGAAGTCAAACGACCAGAGAGGCGTCGTGGACGGCGGAGCGAACGCATACACGCGATGCATTCCTCCCTGTAATGGAGAAGATGCAGCACAGACCAAAAAAGTCCCGTCACGCGACACCGCAGTCGGTCCGGCAATCCGTCCGGTTGGAATCGAAAAATTGAATGTAATGCCCCCCGTATTCTTATCAAACAGATAAATGTTGTGGTAGCTTCCGTTGGCGATAATTCCCGCGTTCGCCGAAAGCGCAACAAAATTTCTGTAGACCGCCGGATCGGAATTGAACTCCCACACCGGAATGTTGCTCGCATCGTTATGAAACGAAACACGCGGAGAGTTGAGATTCCAGCCGATGAAGGGATTTCCACCATTGCTATTCACCGCAACATCCTGACCAATGGACGCCGCGTCATTACTGATCCACTTAACAATCGAATTTATCCCCTGCGCATTTGGAATGGACACGGCTCTCTCTCTTTCAATCTCGCTCAAAGAAACCGGCAAAGGATTTTTTTCAGATACCGTTTCGGAGCGCTGGGTGATTCTTCCGTTTTCAGTACGAACAGAAGTCAGGGTTCCAATATTGGTATTTTTTGATCCGGCGCTGAAAGAAACAAACGAAGTCGATACGGCGAGAACAAGTACTATCCAGGGTTTCATGGGGGGAACTCCTCAAGATTAGGAACTTGATTGAAAGTAGTCGGTGAGACACTGCATCCACAATATATCAAGAGATAACAGACATATACAAGCATCCGCAGAATTAAGTAGTGTCTCAGTTTGGAAGCACACGTCATTCCGAAATGTTCTTATTCGGAATCCGAACCAAGAACAACTTGAAAGGATGCTGAAAAAGAGCGCTTCAGCATGACATGGATTGCGAGGACTAAGCTTGATTTGAAACTGAGACATTACAACCCAGAATTATCCGCTGCAAGCTATCTTGCCAAACGAAACCCAATTACCTACCTTAAAGCGGCAACTCCTCTCACATCTCACCGAACGGAATGAACTCCGAAAAACGTCGCCTTGAAGAGGCGCAAGCCCAGAAGTCACCGTGGAAAAAATGGGGTCCCTATGTCGCAGAACGCCAATGGGGAACCGTCCGCGAAGACTACAGTCCCGGCGGCGACGCATGGAATTACACAACGCACGACATGGCGCGCAGCAAAGCATTTCGGTGGGGAGAAGAAGGCATCGCGGGCGTGTGCGACGATGAGCAGTTGCTTTGTCTTTCGGTTGGATTGTGGAATGGACGCGATCCGATCCTGAAAGAGCGGCTGTTCGGGCTCGCAGGCCCCGAAGGGAACCACGGCGAAGATGTGAAGGAGATGTATTACTATCTCGACAGCACGCCGACACATTCGTACATGAAGATGCTCTATAAGTATCCGCACGCTGAATTTCCGTATCGAAAGCTGTATGAAGAGAACAGCCGGAGGAACAAACAGCAGCCGGAGTTCGAACTGATCGACACAGGAATTTTTGATAAAGATGAATACTTCGATGTGTTCGTCGAATACGCGAAGGTTACGCCCGAGGATTTCTTTGCCCGCATCACCATCTACAATAGAGGGGCTGCAAAAGCAGCAGTACACATCCTCCCCCAGTTGTGGTTCCGGAATACCTGGTCATGGAATCCGGATGAACACAAGCCAAACATGCTGAAGCTTGAGGGAAATGCCATCCAGATAGAACATCACGGACTCGGCAGGCGGCGCTGGTTCTACTGGCAGGATAAAGCCGATGCACTCTTTTGTGAGAATGAGACGAACGTAACACGTTTGTATGGCTCGAAAACGGAATCGAAGTATTTCAAAGATGGCATCAACGATTTTGTAGTAGACGGAAAGCGCGACGCCATTAACCCGAAGAATGAAGGAACGAAAGCGGCGGTCGATATCGCACTTGAAATCCCCGGCGGGGGTTCGAAAACAGTCAATGTTCGTCTCAGCAACGCGATGCTCAAGCAGCCTTTTGCAGATTGCGACAAGACATTCGACGCAAGATTGAAAGAGGCGAATGAGTTTTACGATGATCTTCAGGCGGAAATTCCGGGCGACGATGCGAAGCTCGTCCAGCGCCAGGCGCTCGCCGGAATGTTGTGGGCAAAACAATTCTACTACTACGATGTAACGCAGTGGCTTCAAGGCGATGCCGGCCAGCCGCCACCGCCCGAAGAACGAAAAGAAGGGCGCAACCACGCATGGGTGCATTTGAATAATGCTGAAATCATTTCAATGCCGGATACGTGGGAGTACCCGTGGTACGCGGCGTGGGATCTGGCATTTCATTGTATTCCGCTTGCGATGGTCGACCCGCATTTTGCAAAAGATCAGCTTGTATTGCTGACGCGTGAATGGTACATGCATCCGAACGGACAATTTCCCGCGTACGAGTGGGCATTCGGCGATGTGAACCCGCCCGTGCATGCATGGGCAACGTGGCGCGTCTACAAGATGGACCAAAAGATGCACGGAGGAAAAGGCGACATCGATTTCCTCGAACGTGTTTTCCATAAACTTCTCCTGAATTTCACATGGTGGGTCAACCGCAAGGACGAGGATGGCAGCAACATTTTTGAAGGCGGATTTCTCGGCCTTGATAACATTGGCGTGTTCGATCGAAGTTCGGAACTGCCGACCGGCGGGCACATCGAGCAAGCGGACGGCACAAGCTGGATGGCAATGTACTCGTTGAACCTGATGCGTATCGCGCTCGAACTTTCTCTTACCAAACCGGTCTACCAGGATATGGCGACCAAATTCCTCGAACACTTCCTCTACATCGCCGCAGCGGCAGCAAACATCGGGAAGACGGGAATCAACCTGTGGGATGAAGAAGACGAATTCTTTTACGACGTTCTGCATCTTCCGCATGGCGAGCGCATCCCGCTGAAAGTCCGTTCGATGGTCGGGCTCATTCCCCTGTTCGCGGTGGAGACGCTCGAGCCTGAAATCCTGGATCAGTTGCCGGAATTCAAAAAACGGCTCGAGTGGTTCTTCAGCTACCGGCAGGATCTGGTCACGCTCGTCTCCCGTTGGCAGGAACCCGGCACGGGCCAGCGGCGCCTTCTCTCACTTCTACGCGGACATCGCATGAAATGTTTGCTGCGCAGAATGCTGGATGAAACGGAATTCCTGTCGGACTACGGCGTTCGTGCGTTGTCGAAATATCACCGTGAACATCCATACACATTCTTCACCGGCGGTGAAACATTTGTCGTCAATTACGAGCCGGCAGAATCGGAGACGGGATTGTTCGGCGGCAATTCAAATTGGCGCGGACCGGTTTGGTTTCCTGTCAATTTTCTCATCATCGAATCGCTGCAGAAATTCCACCACTACTATGGTGATGATTTCAAAATCGAATACCCGACGGGCTCCGGGAAATTTCTGACGATCGACGATGTCGCTCATGAGCTCTCAATGCGATTGACAAAATTATTCCTGCGAAATGAAAAAGGCGAACGTCCCGCTTTCGGGAAGAATTCAAAGTTGCAGAACGATCCCCACTTCCGGGATTACATTTTGTTCAATGAGTATTTCCATGCTGATACCGGGGCGGGACTCGGCGCCTCACATCAGACGGGCTGGACCGGATTGGTCGCAAAACTCCTGCAGCCCCGAACAGAACGGAATCATGCCGACGTATTACGGGAGGAATCATTGCTATAGACGCCATTTCCGCAATTCACGTCGCATACGGGGAACAGGGAAATTCATCCTTGTTATTGAACGTGAATTGAATGATATTATAACCAGCTAATTGTTCTTTAGAAGCATTGTTTTGGAGTATGTTTGTCGTCTGCAAATACAATTCCCGTAACATCTTCCCGCTTCGAAGTCGTTCGGAGTATGGAAGCCTTCGTCAAAGATAATCTTGGAAAACTCCTCGTTCCTGTCGAAGAAAGCTGGCAACCCCACGATCTCCTTCCAAAGTTGGCGGGAGAAAACTGGAATGAACAGCTGATTGAATTCAGAGCGAGAGCCGAGGCCCTGCCCGATGATGTTCTTGTTGTTCTTGTGGGTGATATGGTGACCGAAGAAGCACTTCCGACCTACCAAACGTGGCTCAACCGTCTTGAAGGATTGACAGATCAAACGGGCGCAAGCGATAATCCGTGGGCCCGCTGGAGCCGCGGCTGGACTGCCGAGGAAAACCGTCACGGTGATTTGCTGAACAAGTATTTATACCTCACCGGCAGAGTCGATATGCGTGCCGTGGAAACGACCGTGCATCATCTGATCAACAACGGCTTCGATCCCAAAACGGAAAACGATCCCTACCTCGGATTTATCTACACTTCATTTCAGGAACGCGCAACGAAGATTTCACATCGCAACGTGGGCGTGCTGGCGAAGAAATACGGCGAAGACCGGCTGCACAAGATTTGCGGAATGATTGCAGGTGATGAGGCGCGGCACGAGAAGGCATACAAGCTGTTCATGTCCAAAGTGTTCGAGCTCGATCCCGCGCAGGCTGTTCTTTCGTTTGCGAAGATGATGAAAACAAAAGTGACCATGCCCGCCGTGCTGATGTATGACGGCAAGGATACAAACCTCTTTGAGAAGTATTCCATCGTTGCACAGAAGACGGGCGTGTATACCGTTACCGACTACTCCGAAATCATTGCCGACTTGGTTGACCACTGGAAGCTTGAAACAATCGAAGGCCTCTCCGACGTTTCGGCGAAGGCGCAGGATTATCTTTGCAACCTCTCCGAACGTTACGCAAAACTCTCTGACCGCGTAAGCTTCTCCGGCAAAGAAAAATTCAGTTGGATTTTTGACCGCGACATCGTGCTCGGATTCAGCTCGTAAGCTCGCTTCGTTCCTACCAAATTCCCATTCCTTACGCAGAATTTAAATGCAGCGTTACTGCTGCGCGTATTGCCTTTTGCGGATGGGTTCGGTATCATTCACCGCACCCTAAAGGAAAAATAAACGAACCTTGAGGTGCGTTATACCGACCAATACGGCGGGATAGACGTACCTTTGGTTTCGTAGTTACGGTAGGTAATTGCCATTTGCACAGCGAGTTTTTCTTGAGAAGAGTATGACAAACGAAATCATTGAATTAAGGAAGAGCTGCTGGAACGAGGCAGTATATTGTTTTGGCACTTCTGGAATATTCGGAAAGAGGGCGACCCGATATCGTCGCCTATTGCGGTTGCTCAGTTTTTTGGGAGTTGCTGTACCGGCGATGCTTGGAGGAATTCTATTGGCCTTCGGAACCAACTTCGAGTACTTGAGCCTGACAATCTATGTTGCTTCGTTGCTAGGTCTTCTGCAACTCGTGCTTTCGCTATGGTCACTAGTCGCTAAGTGGGAAGATGCGTTCGCATATTCCTTAGAATCTCTTTCATCAAATCGCAACCTCGCCTCTCTTTTTGAAGAACTTGGGAAGAATCTGCCGTCTGATGAACGAGAATTCAGAGTGAGATATGATTTGCTTCAATCGGAGAATCGATTGCGAACCAAACAAGACGACCAACAAATGATAACAATTAAAGAAAACCGGTACGGTATGCGTTTAGCACTCCGCCAATATCAGCGCGCTTGTGCAGGCTGCAATCTAGTGCCGACATCAATCAAGCCCACAGACTGTGATGTTTGTGGTAACTTCTAAAGGAGAAACAACATGACCACAAAAGGATTGCGCGTACTCAAGGGATATATGGAGCTTCCCTCTTCTGAGAGAGACGAAGTCAAGCAAGAAATCGAAAGATACGAGAGGTCTTTGCAGAAAAGTCTAATCACGGAAGAAGTCGAAAAACAATTAAGGAAGTCTGTGCTAGGACCTTTGGGAAGTGGGGTCTGTCCCTGCTGCGGCAGATAGTGAACAGGTTTTGAATGGCGGATAAACGTGGTAGCGCATGGCACAAACAGCAACTAACAAATGCAAGCACGTCATTCGTTCTTTTGTTAAGGCTTTAGCTCATGCCGACGCTCGCTCAATCTAATGGAAGTCAATCAGCAACACGCACAAGTTATAGAAAAGCGTTGAGCGTGCCGTTGCATTAAGGGCAACAACACTTTGAGTGTTGCTATCGCTCGGTTGGTCAATTCAGTAAATTGGGACCGGATGAAGACAATTGATGACATAAAGGCGTTGAAGGATGAACTGCCTAGTGCCTTTGCCGACAGGCTCGGCGTCCACTATTCATCCCAAGCCTCTGAAATGCACAAGAAGGGGAAGGGTCAGTTCTTCACGCCAGTTGACATTGCACGATTTATGGCAAGCCTGAACAATTGCAGAAAAGCAAAGGTAAGAATCCTCGATCCTGGTTGCGGGACTTGTGTTCTTTCCTGTTCGTTGACTGAAGCACTCCTTAATAGTGACCCCAACCTTGCGGAGATAGAACTTGTTGCCTATGAAACGGATGAGAAACTGATTTCTCTGGCTCAAGAATCATTGTCCTACCTGAAGAGATGGCTTAGACATCGAGGTGTGAAGCTTGATTTCGTGCTTCTGGTTTCTGACTTTGTCCTCGACAATTCAGACACACTGGAAAACCAAGATCGGACAACTGTATACTTTGATCTTGTAATTTCTAACCCACCCTATTTCAAACTCCCAAAATCTGATGGGAGAGTGAAAGCTGCCAATTCTGTTGTGCATGGTCAGCCAAATATCTACTCTATCTTCCTTTACACGGCGGCCACCCTTCTTGAGCCGAATGGACAGTTGATCTCCATTACTCCTCGTAGCTTTGCATCCGGTTCCTATTTCAGGCTTTTCCGTGACAAGTTCTTCTCCCTAGTTGAGTTGGAGAATGTGCATCTCTTTGATTCACGAAAGGAAACATTTCAAAGAGATGATGTTCTACAAGAGAACGTCATCATTTCTGCACGACGAAAACAATCAAACGGTGAACAGCCGAGAGTAACAGTGTCCTCGTCGCACGGACTCAAAGACTTGCAGCAAAGACAAACAAGGGAGTTCTACCTAAATGAGTTGCTTGATACCAAGTCTTACCAAAAGATTCTCCACTTACCAACCTCAGATGACGAGACTAGGGTCATCCGTCTCTTCAAGTCTTGGGAAGGGAGCCTGAACGCTTACAATATTGAGATTTCTACCGGCCCAGTTGTTTCATTCAGAGCCAAGGGATTCATCCATTCTGATGATAGAGGTGGGCTTTCTCTCGCACCGCTTTACTGGCTGCACAATACCTCCAAGATGAGACTCATTTGGCCGCTTAACAAAAGTGGCAAAGGAGAATACATTCAAGTATGTGATCAGTCTTTGTCATTGCTGATTCCCAACAAGAACTATGTCCTACTTCGCCGATTCAGTTCCAAGGATGATGCCAGCAGACTCATCGCCACGCCGTATTTTGCTGACACAGTTGACGCCGATGTGATTGGTGTCGAGAACCATTTGAACTATATCTACCGACCAAGTGGCCACCTTGATCGGAAGGAGATCTTGGGTCTTGCTGCTTTGCTTAATAGTACACTCTTCGACACCTATTTCCGAACATTCAACGGCAATATCAACGTTAGTGCGACTGAACTGCGAGAAATGCCCCTGCCTCCTCTTGATACGATCAACCAAATTGGTAGCACAATCATCTTGAGAAACGATTTCTCTCAAACCGTTGTAGACGAAATTATCGAACAGTTCTTTGAACTAGAAAAGGATCTCACACCAGCATATGAGTAAACTCAAGGACGCTCAAACAATTCTTAAAGAGCTTGGTCTTCCTCAGGCTCAGCAAAATGTAATCTCCGCTCTTACACTTCTCGCCCTATGCGGAGTAAAGGAGACCGATTCTTGGAAGGATGCTCAACGGTCGAGCCTCAAAGTCACCAAAGGCATCATGGCCTTCATAGCAAAACAGTACAAACGCCCTTACGCACCCAACACGCGTGAGACTTTCAGGCGGCAGGTGTTGCACCAATTTGTGCAGGCAAGGCTTGCTGACTACAATCCCGACAATCCACATTTGCCAGTCAACAGCCCGAACGCACACTATGCTATTTCCAAAGCTGCGCTTGAGGTTATCAAGATGTTCGGATCAAGCAAATGGGAATCAGCATTGGCAGGATTCAAAGCAGAGGTCGGTGAACTCAAGAAACGCTATGTAAAAGATCGAAACCTTACGCTCATTCCGCTGAAGCTTTCCAACGGGATAACCATTCGACTCTCAGCGGGCAAGCATAATCAAGTTCAAGCTGCTGTTGTGAATCAGTTTGCATCTCGGTTCGCCAAAGGTTCGGTGCTTCTCTATCTTGGTGATACTGCCAATAAAGACCTGCACATGGACTCCAAGATGTTGAAGAAGCTCGGCATTCCAATTAACCAACACAGCAAGTTGCCTGATGTTGTCATTTACGACCCTGAGAAGGGCTGGCTTTACCTCATCGAAGCTGTAACATCCCACGGCCCCATTACTCCTAAACGTATTGTTGAACTCGAAGACCTCTTAAGGAATTGTATCGCAGGGAAAATTTACGTATCTGCATTCCCTGATTTTGCCGAGTTCAAACGACATACTGCTGCCTTGGCTTGGGAAACCGAGGTCTGGATAATGGAACACCCAGACCATATGATCCACTTCAACGGCGACAAGTTCATCGGGCCGAGATAGTCGCAGGCCCATGGTCAAAAAGTTACTGCGCTTAACAACCGCTTCAGCTTTCTCCCTTCAATCACCGTTCAATCACCGTGTAGTACAGCACACCGAATTTTCGCTACCTCCACAACCCGTATCCCCTCCACAGGATTCTCAATCGCATTCACCATCGTCTTCAGCATCTGATCAATCGTAACAAGTCCCAGCCGTTTCGCCTGCTCTCTTGTTGAGGGGATTCTCTCCAACAACCAATAGACCGGCACAAAGAAATACGGCCACCAATGTCCCGGGCCAAGCACGTACCACGGACGCAAGAACGTTGCGCTCATTCCGCTTTCACGAATCAAACTCTCCCCTTCAACCCTCACTGCCTGATACTCCACCATCATGGATGAAGGCTGCGCGACACTCAGGTACACAAAGTGTTTAACGCCGGCTTGCTTCGCTGCAGGGACGGATTCCTGCACCGACACCAAATCTACTTTCTTGAACTGTTTTTTCTTCGCCGGACCCGGATGCGCGACGCCGACGAGTTGTACGAAAGTATCGGCGGGACTGATATGCGATGCGAATGTGGATGCATCGAGAGCATCACCCGGAATTGCCATGCAGCCTTTGGGGAGTTTAGATTCCAATCCCGGGCGGACGAGCGCCTGCACCGTGTGCCCGCGTTGCACCAGTTGTGGAATCAAACAGCTGCCGATGTAGCCGGTGCCGCCGGTAATGAAAACGTTTCGTGATTGCATTGGAGACTCATGAGGGGATGATGGACAAAGTAGGAGGCGACAAACTATAGAGCATGTGTGAAAATCCATCGTGTCATGCTGAACTTGTTTCAGCATCCATCGAATTGTGGTGGATTCGCCTCAATAGATTCCGAAACAAGTTTGGAATGACAATTTTCACACAGCCACTATTAGGTTGGGACACGGCAACGTTTCAAAACGAGGATTAACACCTCGATTCATCGAGGTGCATGAAAACGGTACACACGTTCCCGGGCAGACTGTTTAAACAGTCTACACCAGGATTATTGAATTAGGGTTCTTCCACCCGACTCAAGTCGGGTGTTAATATGAGGCCCGTACCGCGAGCACATCATGAAGTCTTGAGAGAAAAACTAAACGTCGTCCCTTTTCCCACTTCGCTCTGCACGTACACAGTGCTGTCGTGAGCTTCAATAATGTGCTTCACGATTGCAAGGCCCAACCCCGTTCCGCCAACATCACGCGAACGATTTTTATCCACACGATAAAAACGTTCAAAAATTCTTGGCAGATGTTCTGCCGCAATTCCAACGCCCGTATCTGCAACGACCACGTTGACGTTCTCGCCCGCGGTTGAATAGGAAATCTTTACTTCACCGCCGGATCGATTGTATTTGATTGAATTCTCCAACAGATTCTCAAACACGACGCGCAGCCGCTCTTTATCTCCAAGCACTTCGATATTCCGCGAGAGACCATCCGCAAGGCTCAACTTGACGTTGCTCTTTTGCGCGGCCGGCATCATTTCTTCTGTTAATCCCAGAAGAAATTCAAACAAATTGAAATATCGGAAACTCATCTTCATCTCGCGTGATTCAATTTGGGAGATGGTGATGAGGTCGCCCAGCAACGTATTCAGGCGGACAGAGTGGCTATACGCTTTCTTCAGAAACTCCCTGTTCACCGCAGGATCGTCAATCGCACCATCAATGAGTGTTTCCAAAAATCCCTGCATGGAGAAAATCGGCGTCCGCAGTTCATGCGAAACGTTCCCGAGAAATTCACTCCGCACCCGCTCGAGCTTTTTCAGTTGCACAATATCAGCTTTGAGCGTGTCGACCATTTCGTTGACGGCGCGGGCAACCTGTGCGACCTCATCATTGCCATGCACTGCGATGCGCGTGTCAAGATTCCCGGCGCGGATCTTTTCGACAGACGCACCGATTTCAGCCATTGGCCCTGATATCCTACGCGAAACAAAGAAGCTGACAACAATCACCAGCAACAATACTATTGCTCCCGCCCCAAGAATAGTATTCCACTGCTCGTTCGCCACCGCCTGAACATCTCCGAGATGAGCACTCAGGCGAATGAAGCGGATGAATCGGATCTGCGGGGCCGGGTCTTCCGTTGCCGGAACACTGCGGACAAGCTTCGCCACGTACAGAAAATCCTGTCCGACTGTTGCGCTACGGCGTGTCGCTGTTCCAACTCCTTCGTTCAGCGCTTGCTGGATTTCAGGGCGCAGCAAATGATTCTTAACTGTTGCAATCCTTTCCCTCTGAACATCTGAATCGAAAAGCACTTTCCCTGCAGAATCAATCAACGTAATGCGAAGACCCATTGCGTGCGCAAGTTCCTGTACGCGCATCCGCATCGCATCTACACCATGAGTGGATTGCAGCACCGACTCGACAGCATCAATCCGGCGGGAGAGTTCCAGAATCTTCTGACGGGTGAGCGACCGTTGAGTTGCAAGGCTTGCGAACAAAGCAAAGGCCGAAACGGCGAGAAGGATCAGTACTGCGTAGGTAAGAGTTATTTTAGTTTGAAGTTTCAACTATTCTTTCATCCGGTAGCCGACGCCCTTGACGGTCTCAATATAGTCGCCGTACACACCGAGTTTTTCGCGAATCTTGCTGATGTGCACATCAATCGTCCGGTCGATCACCCGCACATCGTCGCCCCACACAACAGCAAGAAGCCGGTCGCGCCTTACAACGCGACCGCGGTTTTGTGCGAGAAATACCAACGTCTCAAATTCCCGCTTCGTCAGCGTGAGTTCCTTGCTGCCAATTCTGGCTGTGTAATTGGGAACGTTTATTTCCAACTTGTTGATGCGAAGAATCTCTTCGGCCGGAGATGTCTGGCGGGCCTCGCTCCGCCGCAGTGAAGCCTTTACCCGCGCAAGAAGAGTACGGACTGAAATTGGTTTCACGATATAATCATCGGCGCCCAGCTCGAGACCCAGCACCTCATCAAGCTCGGTTCCTTTTGCGGTAAGAAACAAAACCGGAATTGACGAAGTCCTGGGCATGCGTTTCAACTGCTTGCACACTTCCCATCCATCCATCTCCGGCATCATCACATCCAGCAAAACCAGATCGGGAAGCTGGGCAGCCTGTTCAAGCGCCTTCTTTCCATCCCGCGCAGTCAGGACTTTATGTCCCTCCTTCTGGAGATTGTACTTCAGCATGTCGAGAATATCTTTTTCGTCGTCGACGACAAGGATGGTTTTTTGCATTGGCTTTGAGATGTTGATGATTCGAATATAATGGTTCTGTACAACGGAAGGAAGCTGATGTCGGGAGACATCAAAAAAAAGGCGGACAAATGTCCGCCTTCGAGTCATGAAAGATTCTGATCAATAATCACTTTGTCAGAACCATTCTTTTCACTGCTGAAATATTTCCTGCATTAAGCCGATAGATGTACACACCGCTTGCAAGGTTGGAAGCGTCAAACGTGTACTGATGTCGTCCGGCAACTTGTTGTTCTCTATCCACCAGCGTTGCGACTTCGCGTCCAAGTATATCATACACCTTGAGTGTTACAGGTGTTGCCTCGGGGAGATCGTAACTCAACGTTGTCGCCGGATTGAACGGATTGGGATAATTCTGCGCGAGCTGGAATGCGACCGGGGGGATTTGTATGCTTCCTCCATCCCCGCCGTTCTTCGAGAGACTCGTGCCGGCAGTATCAACCGTAAACCGCATGAAGTCTGCAGAACAAGTTCTCACATTTGATTCGTTGATGTAAACCCGCAGCCTGATCTGCCCGGAACCCGAAATGAAGTTCGCGGGTTGATTCTGGGTGGCCGTAACCAATACGTCACTTGTCCCGACGGAACGCGAATCAATCTGACTCCATGCTAAGGTACTCCAGTTGTACAAATAAAGTAGTTGAGTTGTGTTTTGCCGTGAGTATTTCGCATCAAACGAAATAACAAGTTTAGTAATAGATGCAGGGGGTTCTGCTATTGTTATACTCCCATACCAATCGGCAATACGCTGCCCGCCTGACCCTGCCACAGTGATGACGAAATAACTACCATCGTTGGCCGCAAGATTGGCAAACGTGCCTGATTGAATAACCCCCTGCGTTACGGTTATCCCTGTCGGAGAGTAAGACTTCGACAAACCCGTTGTAAACGATTTGGCTGGAGAAGAGAGAGCAGTATTGCCGGAGGCATCAGAAGATTTTACTCGGTAATAGTACATCTGGTTTTGAGTCAAGCCCGACAGAACAACAGTGTGGTTTGTAACCATGCCAGCTGCACTGGTACTGTTGCCAAAGCTTGTCGTAGTCCCATATTCTACCACGGACGACGATGCTTCATCTGTCGTCCATGTTATTGTGGCGCTTGAAGCAGAAACAGATGTTGATTGCACATTGGTGATTACAGGCGCAACTATATCCGGAGGCCCAATAGGCCCACCACCTGTTGCAACCCAGTTCGCCGCATAAAGGTTGTACAACACCGCGCCTTGCCAGTTGATCGCAATTTCATTTGTCGACCAGCTATCGTTATCAGTGAAGCGGCCGTCAATCGGTGTTGTGCCGTCCCGCGGATAACGGGGATCGCCGAAGTAGCCAAAGGTTGGATACGGCGTCGAGGTCGGATACGATATATCGTTTGAAGATGGAGACTCATTGGGTCCGCCGGCAACTGCGCCCGGAAAGTGGAATGGTGTAGTGTGCAGGGCTTTCATCCAGTGATGGAAGCCTTCCTTGCGCCATTGCGTTGCCCCAAACACATCCGAACCCGACATGTACGAAATGTTCCTGTAGTTGCGACCGAACATGTAATGGACGTTGTTCAACAACTGGTCGCGGTCTGCCGTCCGGGTCGTCGTATCTGCTTTGTAGGCAAACCAGGAAAATTCGCCGGTACGATGTGCTGCATTGCTGAGCGCGCCCCAATAATAATGCGTCGCCCAGTTGAACGGATGTGCATTGGCATCTGTACGAACGCCATCGGCGAGCCCAAGGAAACTTTGCTTGATGGTATTCTGCGTTGAGCTGTTTGCACCGGATGTGCAACGCAAATACATTCTGCCTGCAAACGCGTCCGATTTGTTGTAACTGCTAATCCATGAGATCGCCGAATAATTTGATTGGAAGGCAGTCTCATATGTTGAATTTCTTGTCGCGAACAACATCGCAGCAGAGGCCCACATACGATTTGTTTTGAGAAGTGCCGCGTCTGATCCCTGGGCGTACGCATCGCATCCGGTACCGCCATCATTCGTCGCTGAAGGATTCGCCTGCATCCACGTCCAACCGTTTTGTGCGGCGGTTAAGCATGTAGCGGCAAACGTTGCATCGTAAGATTGAAACACGACAGACGCATAGGCAAGAACAGCTATTGCCTTTGCGGTGTTCTGTACTGTTGGCGCGTGGACTTTGCAATATTGAGATACTGTGTTCGGTGTTGTGTTGCCGTATCCCTGATCCGAATTATTGCAACCGACACATGCCGTTCCCCAGAACCCTCCGGTATGTGCGGAGTTGTCATTCTGCATCGAGAGAACCCATTCAAGTCCCCATCTTGTTTCGTCTAGCAAGTCAGGTACGCCGTTACCGCTTTCAGGAATGTTTACATTGTCCTCTGCGGGACGAAAATCGGTCCACGTTTCAAGCAGCCAGAAAATTGCTTGGGTCATCGTCGGCATATAGACTGTAAGATCGCCCGCATCGTGCCACCCCTTCACTACACCTGCCGGAGCTTTAGTAATATCGGTTGGATGAACCCACGGTCCTTCTGCATACGGCGATTCAATGGCCGTGAACGCACGTTGGTAATAAAAGAATCTCTGCGCAGCCCGCAACGGTGATTTGAATACATCGGTTGCGATAGTGAATGGCATCGACTCTTTTCCGTTCGCGACAATTTTGTACCTGCCTGCCGTGGTAAATGAACTGAAGTCTCCAACATGTACGGTCGTATTATTGAGCACGTTCGACGTAATAGTTTGTACAGGGCCGCCGCCGGTATGGACTGTTGCATTATCACTCGTCCGCACGAGCGTGAAAGAACTGAACGTCGAGGGCGAGGTGAACAGCTTCTTCATCGACGGAGAATATCCGATTTGCGAGGCAGCGATGTTGGTAAAGTTAGCATCAGTCGGCGTTCCTCCTCCAGCATACATGCGAACGCTCGTCACCAGAAATTCGTCCATGTTGACTGTAACCGGCGAGACTGAATTACCGAACGTTATTTCAAATCCCTTCAAGCCGATCCCCTGCATGTTTGCGGGAATGGGAATATCGACGAGCTGCCAGACGTTCTTCGCAGTAATTGTCGCCGAACCAACAACTCCCAAAGAGATTTGATAGCCATACGCGTAAACGCCAATTCCGTTTCCCGAAATGCTTGATCTGATCCAGAACTTAAGCCTGCTTGTACTCTGCGCCCAGAACAGCGATGTGTCGGCGCCCCACCAGTCCGCCTGATTAGTATTCCCGGCCCAAAAAATCTGGAATCCCGCGTACGGTCCAGCAGTGGAAAATTTCAGGCTCTTCGATCCCGCGTAGTAAACCGTGTTATCGATTGTCATGCTACTTACCGTGTACGGATGAAAGCGCAATGTATCGTTGAAGGCCTCTTTAAAGAAAACAAGATCCCGGATGACTCCACCGGTTGGCTCGCCCGAAAAAGCATTTGCCCCGATCAGAGCACAAAGTATCACTAGGTAAGATCTTAGTCTCACATTCCCCTCCTTCACGTTTTGGGATTGGATTTAAATCAGATGGCTGGAAAACAGCGTGGCGAAAACTACATGGTAACGGGGTTAGAAGCAATGGCTGTGAGTCACAGGAGCAAAATTTTATTTGGGGTGGCAAATTAAAAAATAGAAACCTTCCGCAGAAAATAGCTAGGGATTGTAGGGGCATTGGATTGAATTGTGTCTTACGGTCTTCCTTCTACAATCTTATAACAGGATAAATATAGGTGAAGAAGAAAGGTATGTCAAGGTGATGCGCGGCGGTACAATTCAAACCAACGGCTCTGCCCGGCCTTGGATTACAATAGACCACTGCTCAACAATCATTTTGCGAGGACGCAATCATCCGTTTCAACGCTCGGACGAATCGCTTGGGGAAGTGGGAACACCGCTTGAGCTGTTCAGGTTGCCAAATACGACATTTGCATCGGCGGCAGTTACAATCCCGCTCAGATTTATATCATTGTTGCTGTAGCCGATTGCGTTGAGTTGACCGAATATTAGATTGACATCAACTCTCGATACGATGTCGCTTTGGTCGGCGTCACCAGCGAACAAAGCGAATTTTCCCGGCGCCACTTGCTTCATTGGCATATCGCCGAGAGCCTGTGATTGAGATATGGTGAAATCATATGGGACGGGCGGCGAATCAGTGAGTGTTTGTCCCGTTGCCGTGATCACGCCTAGATGGTTGCGATGACGCACCACGAGATAATAATTTCCGGCAACCGTGTCGAACGTAACGCAGGTTGCCGCCGTATCAACAAAATCGCGAATTGTTCCATCGTTCATCAGCCACGCGGGCCGGAACTTGCGTGTTGTTGCAGCCGAAGCCGATGCTGAATTGCGAAGCTCAATGTTGATCGAGTCCACTGCATTCGACGGAATTCCAATTGCGCCGAAGTGTTGCGCAAGAATTCCGCTTGCGCCCAAGGTGGTATTCATGAACGTGGTGGCAGAGTTGTACGGCCCTTCTAAAAGAACCTTCACTGATGCTTTGCTGCTTGTGTTTGGCGTACCAACGGTTTCTGTTGTGAACTGCAAAAAATCGGCTGAACAAGTCCGGTTAGGACTACCTGTCCAAGTGCCTACAACGCGCACCCGTATCTCGCCTGTGGAAGAAATGTAGCTGCCCGGCGATGTCTGTATGCTTGTAACAAGAATTTGGGTTGTTCCTACCGCCCGTGAATCAATCTGCGTCCATGCAGATGAAGTCCAGTTATATAAATGGAGGGTTTGTGTTGTGCTATTCCCTGAATACATGCCAGCGTACGCAACCGTCAACCTTGCAACACTGGCGGGTGATCCTGCAATGGTGACACTGCCATACCAATCTATGGTGCGGGAACCAGAGCTTACTACATAGTAGCTTCCATCATTGCCCGCAAGATTCGCGAAAGTTCCCGAGACCAATGTGCCTGCCAGAATTGTTGTGCTTGCCGGCGCATAGTTGGAAGCTATTCCGCCGTACTGAAGGAAGCACATGATAAGAATTGTAAAATAGCAGTAGGTAGGCTTCATACGCCTTTCTTTTGTGCACATGGCTCGCTGCCATGGGTGAAAAAATAAAACTTGCTACTGTCAAACAACTTTATCATAGGTCTCGTTTCATACAATCAAGCGGAAAAAAGCAAACAGATTATTTTTTCAACACTATTTTCTTCACAAAATAGAATTCTTCTGCATTCAATTTATATAGATATACACCGCGTTCCCAAATTAATATTAAACAATAAAGCGAAAAAACATTGTCACCTATGCAACGCGAGGAATGAAATGAAATTCGGTGCTTGAAACAAAAAAGGTGAGGATTCGTTAATCCTCACCTTTCCTGAAAAATGCTGATTTTTCTACTCCGGTTGAAACTGCGGATGCAAATCAGGCAATCGCTTCTTGAACGGCAGCTTGGTTGTCCATGCAACACGTTTGAAGAGAGCCGGGATTCTAGTTTTCAAACTCTCAACGTATGTATATACGACCGGCACTAACACGAGCGTTAGCAACAACGAACTTGTAAGTCCGCCGATGAGCGCCCATGCAAGGCCTGATTTCCACTCGGCGCCGGCTTCCGTGCTCAATGCTATCGGCATCATGCCGAATACCATGGCGACAGTCGTCATGAGAATCGGACGAAGACGGGTTTGTCCGGCTTCAAGCAACGCATCGTACGTGCTCATGTTTTGCTCGGAGCGCATTTGGTTTGTGCGGTCCACAAGAAGAATTGCATTCTTGGCCACGAGCCCGATGAGCATGATAATGCCGAGGATCGAAAAGATGCTGAGCGATTTCATTGTCAACGCCAGCGCGAGCAGCGCTCCGATCATCGCAACCGGAATTGAAAACAGAACGACGAACGGATACACGTACGAATCGTACAGCGCAACCATAATCATGTAGACGAACAGAATTGCAGCAAGCATCGCAAGGCCAAGGCTGCCGAATCCTTCCGCCTGGTTTTTCAAATCGCCCTGATACGCAATGTTGACGCCTTGTGTCAATGTTGTTTTCGCAAGCGCCTTCTTGATATCATCGCCAATGCTGCCACTCGGGCGGCCAACCGCCTGCGAGTATACAATCACTGACGAATTACGGTCGCTGCGCTGCAACTTCGTCGGCCCAACGGATTGATAGATGTTTGCAAACTGCTTCAATTCAACGAGCTGACCTTTGCGGTTCACAAACGTCACGTTGCCGATGTTTCCTGTCTTCGACCGGTCCTGCTGATCGTACAGAATGCGGATTGTGTATTCATTCTCGCCTTCACGGTATTTTGATTCGTCATCTCCGTTGAACGCAACCCGCATTGTCTGTCCCACTTCCGCGACTGTTAATCCAAGCGCCGCCATTTTCTGCCGGTCAATCTCGACCCGCGTTTCGGGCTTTCCTTCTTCAGAAGAAAGACGAACGTCCGCAGTGCCGGGAATTTTCCGGACGAGATCAGCAACAATAGCTGAACCCTTGCGGGCATCATCGTAGGTTGTTCCGCTCACAACCAGCTGTATCGGTGTCTGGTTTGCAGTGCCGAAGATACCAATCGGGTTCGCACGGACTTTCGCCCCGGGGATCTGTCCGATCTTTTCCTTGATTTCCTGTGCTATGTCATCCGTTGAACGCACACGTTCCTTTTTGGGAACGAGCGCAATGCTGAGCTCCGCGATGTTGTTAGAGGTTTGTGCAATGAAGCCGTCGCTCGACGCACCAACGTTCACGAACGCCTTCTTTACTTCGGGAATTTGAGAGATGATGCGTTCCGCCTGTTGCGTGACGAAGTTTGTATTTTGAAGGGTTGAGCCGGGCGCCATTTCAATCGTCACTGCAAATTCTCCACGGTCAGCCACCGCAATAAATTCCGACCCGATAAAACCGAAAGGAATGAGTGCGAAAGAAGCTAACAGCAGCCCGACTGTAATGAGGGCAACCGAACCGCGATGCGACAATCCCCACCGAAGAACTTTGATGTAGCCGTCAGTGACTTGTTTGAATTTCTCTTCAAACCAAACGCCAAACTTGCCCAGCAAACTGTTCTTTGTCAGATGTTCAAGCTTTGCGAAGCGTGATGCAAGAAGCGGCGTGACGGTGAATGACACGAACAAACTCATTAACGTAGAGAATACAACGACGAGCGCAAACTCTCTCATAATGTTTCCAACGAGCCCGGAGACTAACGCCAGAGGAATGAACACCACGACATCTACCAGCGTAATCGAAAGAGCGGCAAATCCAATTTCATTGCGGCCTTTCAGTGCGGCGGAGTATTTATCCTCTCCCTGTTCAAGATGGCGGTAAATATTTTCGAGAACGACAATCGAATCATCTACGAGAATACCGACAACGAGAGAAAGCCCCAGCAGCGTCATAATATTGAGAGACATATTAAAGATATACATCGCAATGAAGGTCGAGACCATTGACGCCGGAATTGCGATCATGACGATCATTGAGTTGCGCGTACTGTGAAGGAATGCAAGCATGACAAGTGCCACAAGTACAACTGCCAGCGCAAGATCTTTCTTCACAGCGTTCGCCGCATCCAACGTAAATGTCGAACCATCCTGGGCAATGTCAAATTTTAGTCCCGCGTTTGCATACTGCGCTTCGATTTTGGGAATCTCTGCGCGCACCAATTTGCTTACCTCCACCGAATTTGCATCGGATTGTTTTGAGACGAGGACGCCAATTGCAGTTTTCCCATCGATGCGGCTGATCTGGGAATCCTCTTTCTTTCCATCCTCGACTTCAGAAATATCGGCAAGAGTAATATCGCCGCCCTGCTTCGACTGGGCAATGACAAGGTTCCTCATCCCGTCGATTGATGTAAACTTTCCGGCAATGCGAACGACATACTGCTGTTCAGCTTCCTTAATTTTTCCTGTCGGGAAATCGAGATTGGATGCTTTGATCGCCTGCGTTACCTGCAGCAGTGATAGTCCGTGCGCACGCAACTTTTGCGCGTCGATGTTCACTCTGATCTCACGTTCTTCTCCACCGACAAGAGAAATCTGTCCGACACCTGCAAGACGCGCAAGTTTGGGTTGCAGTTTGTCTTTCACGAGTTGGTAGAATTCCCGGGACGGCATATTCGCCGTAACGCCCATGCGTAACACAGGCATTTCATCCAGCGCAAACTTGGAAACAGTCGGTGTCTTTGTACCCTCAGGCAGTCTTGCTGCAACCTCATTCACTTTTCGCTGCACGTCCTGCAATGCCGTGTTGACGTTCGCGGACATTGTGAATTCAATTGAGACGAAGGATACTCCCTCGGCCGAAGTCGCATTCACCGTGGATATTTTATCGATTCCCGATACCGCGTCTTCGATTACTTTCGTGACGGCGGTTTCTACTTCGTTGGGAGATGCACCCGGATACACGGTTGCCACCGTAACAAATGGCGGCGTAATTTTGGGAAGCAGCTCATAGTTAAGCTGGCTGAGCCCGAAGAGTCCCAGCACTGTCAATGCCGCGAAGAGCACGACGATGAGCGACGGACGTTTGATGGATAATTCTGTTAATGTCATGGAGTCTTCCTTGCGATCCTTGTTATTGCGAACGTTTCGTGTTTGTTACCGAATAACTTCTACAGTTACACTGTCTTGCAAATTGTTTTGCCCATTTGTTACAATCGTCTCTCCTGCCTTCAATCCTTGCAGGACACTAATGCTGTTTCCGAATACTTCGCCGACAACCAGCGTGCGATGCCGGGCAACGTTGTTCTCCACAATAAACACCTGAGGATTTTTTACGCTACCGACTAACGCTTCGCGGGGGATAGAAAGCACTTCGCCACCACTTACGGAAACAAAATTCACCCGTCCGAACATGCCCGCCTTCAGCGGATGAGTCTTGTTATTCGGAAGCGTAATCTCAACCGGATACGTGTGAGATTCGTCTCCCTTCGAACTGATGCTCGCAATTGTGCCGCCAAACTTCATACCCGGATACACGTCCGTTGTTACTTCAACAGGATCGCCCGCCTTCAACTTGAACGCATCGTTCTCTGCGACATTCAACCTCACTTTCAGTTTCGAAATGTCCACGACATTTGCCACCACCATTCCGGACTGCACCATCGTACCAACATCAACAGGCCGGGCTGTCACGTAGCCGGCAATCGGAGTACTGATTTTGCTATCGCGGTATTCTTTGCGTGCTTTTATGTATTGGGCTTCGGCAACCTTGTATGCCTGCCACGCATTTTCTTTTTGCCAATCCGTTGCGGCATGTTCTTCCCGCAGCGACTTGAAGCGTTCGGCATCCTTCTTCGCCCGCTCGTAATTCACTTCTGCTTTTACGAACTCAGCCTTCTTCAATTCATCATCGACCTGCACGAGCGTTGAACCGGCGGACTTGAAGTCCCCGATGTTTGCATTGATTGCGACCACACGTCCCTGGGTTTCGGAAACCACAGCCACATCCCTGTTCGCCGAAATTGTTCCGACGAGCGAGAGCGTTTCACTCAGTTTCTCTTTCGTCACTGTGGCAACGGAGACGGGATACGAAGTGATGAGGTTGGTTTTAGACTTCGCCTGCATCTGCATTTTGTTGTGCCAGAGAATTACTCCGATCACGATGAGGACGATTGCGATTGATCCTATTATTTTTATCCGCTTCATAACATTCCTTTAAATTAGACGAGAAATTTCTTATTCACCGATAGCTTTTTGCAATCTCGCCCCGGTAAGCTCGTAATCTACGAGAGCTTGCGTTGAGTTTGTCCGTGCCTGCAAGAGCGCAACTTCAGCGTCCAACAAATCGCTGTTTTGCGCAAGACCTTCTTTGAAGCGTTGGTTCGTCACCCTGTAGCTTTCTTCCGCTTGCTTCACGCCCTGACGGGCAACATCAATTCGTTCTTTTGCCTGGTTCAAATTGAGATACACTTGTGTGAGTTCGAGCGTGATTGCATCTTTGGCCTGTGAAAGTCCATCCTTCGCTTCCTCATACTGCGCACTTGCCTGATCGGATTGATGAAGCGTCTTTCCCCAATTCCACACATCGAGGGAGACGCCTAGAGAAACATCCCACGTGTCTTTAAAAATATCCTGCATGGGTTGAATCCGTTGGTTCGGGCGATTGTAATTGTAGTTCGCAGCTAAATATACTTGGGGCCACCAGCCGCTCTTCGCAGCAGTGATGCCGGCCTCCGCCGCTTTCACACGATACTCGGATGCCCTTAATTCCGGCCGACGTTCATTTGCTTTGGCAATCAGTGAAATCAAGTCAGAAGTGTTTATGTCGACAGATTGCTTGACATCGGTATCGATTGCGATTTTGGTTTGCAGCGGAATGCCAAGCGTGTAGTTTAATCCGATTGTTGCGAGTTGCACATTGTTGTTTGATTCGATTTGGCGAAGCTGCGCATCAGAAAATTGAACCTGAACCTTCAAGAGGTCATTCGTTGTTGCCATTCCCTGATCCAGCATGCTTTGCACATCCTTCAAATGTGCTTTCATCTGCTCGACGTTCTCATCGTTGACTTTTTTGATTTCCATCGCCTTGAACAACATCCAATACGAAGCACGAACATTATAGACTAAATCCGATTTCACTCTCGCATGGTCCTGCTCTGTCGCCAGAGAGTTGTACTCTGCCGCATCGGACGCAGCGGATAACCGGAATCCGGTAAAGAGTGGCTGCTCCACTGTTGCCTTCAGTGCGTAGTTATTAACCAGCGATGGAGTGAGCGTGAACGAATTGCCACCCAATTGCGGAGGCAGCGTAACTGTAAATGGGGGCGTGTCGCTGAGCCGCGTGTAGCCCGCAGCAAACTTAACACTTGGAAGCCGGCTTGCATTTATTTCTGCCTCTTTCGCATCGGCATAGTTGACCCGCATCAGCGACGCATGAACAACTTTGCTGTTCTCCAATCCGATCTGAATCGCTTTATCCACTGTGAGCGAAAGCGCTTCCTGCGACAAGCTTTTTGTTGTAAACATTCCTGCAAGTAAAATAAAGAAGAACATCTTTCTCATCGAACTTACTCCTGTAACGACATTATTTGTTTGAATTGGGCTTTTCCTGCTTCCGTCATCATACCTTCAAGCACAAGTTGATACGCTTTCCTCATCGTAGCTTCGAGATCGACTTTCAATTGTTCTTTCCAGTAGTTATCATCGCGGTCCATTTGGCGCATCATCGAATTGCCAATTGACCACAAAATGATTGCAGCCTGAGAAGGATCAAGATCCGCATCCAGCAATCCTTCACTAATTCCCTGCTGAACCACCCCGACAACAATTCCCCAAATTTTTTGGTTATTCACCTGGCAGGAAGAAAGCATCTCGGCAGAAACCTGTTTGTGGAATTGCGGGTTCTCGAAAAATTGATACATCCGGAAAAAATCTCTGTGCTGTTTGAAGAACCCATAATACGCGTCCCCTAAATCCGTAATTCGTTGAATGGTCGGCTTGTTCGAGGACGTCGCGTCCACGAACATCTGATACATAATTTCTGTCCCTCGCATAGCAACAGTGAGGTAGAGATCCTCCTTGCTTTTATAGTAGAGATACAACGTTCCCTTGCTTAGCTCCGCCGCTTCTGCAATTTCATCCATGGTTGCTGAAGGCAATCCTTTTTCGAAAAAAATCTTTTGGGCTGCAGTAATAATATCTTCCCTCCGGTGCTCTTTCTCCCGTTCTTTTCTCTCAATAATGCCCATTATATTAAACTCCTTTGTATTTACTGACTGGTAGTCATTTTATTGTCCACATTCTAAGCACTAATAAGCAAACTGTCAATACTATCAAACATTAAATTTTCTTGAGACTATCAAATAACTAACAGTCATTAAAACGGCAGCGGGCGAAATTTGTTACAGAGTTATAAAGATTTTTTTGATCGATGAGGGTGAAGCGGAGGGCACGGCAGAAAAACTAGAGGGATTGTTCCTTTTGTAGTTCTTTAATCCAGAACCAATAAGCCAGGATCATGACTCCTGCGACAAGATCGAACGCTGCAGCACCGATAGCAAGAGGGGAGAAAATCTTATCCTGAATAGCAAGACCAACAACTGCGGCAGTAAGCGTTTTTTGAATTCCCGTCCACAGTATTGCCGCGGGCTGGTAACCGGGACTCACCAGTGCGTTGACAAGCAGAGCGCCGAACGCAGCAGTAAAAACTCCGGTGATACTGAGAAAGTGGTTACTTGCGGCGCTCACATCCGGCGACAGTAGCTGCAACAATATCGCCGGAGCGAAACATTGAAGAAGACCACTCGCGATTGTAATCCATCCAATCACGACGAGTGTCCACCAGAAGCGATCGTGCTCTAACATGCCTGATCAGCCGATACTGTTTTCATTTGTCCCATCCTTCCCGATCCACCCATTGCTTCCATTGCTCACCTCTCGGAACACGCTTTCTTTGTTTTGGATAGAGGGAAAAACCTTCGCGGCCTTCGATATAAGAAAGTATCTCAACAAGATAATTTTGAATTTCGGCAAGGCGCTCCCGGTCGTTAAGGTCCGCGATCGTTGTGGCGTCACAGAGCGCCTTGTGTGCGCGGCTGCAAGAGGCCATTCCAAACGCGGGCGAGTTGAGTTGCTGCTTGAATTCATACAACGGCATCGTCTCAAACTCCGGCCCGAATTCTCCAGACATTCGCTTCATCACCATGTTCGCCATTGCTTTTTGTTCCGGACGAAAGAAACAAAACTCCCCGACATGTCTGTTCAGATCCTTTGCAAACGTAGCGCGCACCGCTTCAGTGAGTTTGATGAACTTTTGATTCTGCGTATACGGTCCGTAGCGCCGTGCACAGCGTTCCCATCCAAAATACTGGGCAATCATGTGAAGAATCTCTGTGGCATACTCGTGGTCAGCCGATCGTTGTCTCAGAGGTTCCAGTCCGCTATGTTCGAGAATGTTGTATAGCCTGCTTTGTAACTCCTCGCATGCCGAGAGAAACGGCAGCACATATAACGCCGCAAGTTTCTTTCTGTCTCTCTCGTTATCAGCTTCCCGCTGCTTCTTCCATTTCATTATTGCCCAGGCTGCCGTGATTACGCCGGTTGCCAAAGCGAGAAGAAATTTTTCCCATTCCATGAATAGTCTTATTCGATTTGAGAATTATTCAACTACTTCGACTGTATTTACAAAGTATTCCGTCTCGCCAAACATTTTTGTCGGGATGCCGATGTGTTGTTCGTACGACAATTTCACACGCCGGCCAAGCGAGCTGTTGATACGTGTAGCGACAGAGTCTTCACGAACAGTGAAAGCAAAAATCTCCGGCAATGTGCCGGGCATGGAAACCATGGCAAGTTCCCCCTCCCATGTTTTGGCGAGAAAGCCTTTCTTCGAAAGCTTTTGAACGTATCCGGCCCGTTCACCAGTGGAATAACTCCAGCTTAGGACAAACCAGGTATAAAGGATGAAGAACAGCAGCGGGGTTAACAGAATCGTAAAAAGCCAGAACTTCCAGCGTGATCTTTTCTTCTTCACAGGTGCGGGTGGTGGATTTTGAGGTTCCATTGTTGAGATGATTGATGTGGAAAGAATATTGGTTGGGCTAAATCTACTCAACGAAGAAACGGGAGTCAACAACTCGAATTGCCTCATCAAAAATCGCGTTGAAAGTGCATCGTTGCCTCACGTGAAAATCCATTCGAAATAGGGTCACAAAATCGGGTTCTTAGCTGCGCTGCACCAATCGTTCACAGCACAGGAGAACCCTCATGGGATTAACCTTGAGTCAACGACGAGCCATCACCGAAGAACTTGCGCATCGCTACCAGCGTGCGCGCAAGAAGGAACGAGGACAAATGCTTGACCAGATTACCTCCGTTGCCAGCTACGACCGGTCCTACGCTGCCTTTCTGCTCCGCAACTGGGGCCGGAAGAAAATGTTCATGTTGGGTGGCAAACGCCTTGTGGTCATCTTCGGGCTACCGAAGAAGCGACATCCCCAACAACGTCCGCGTGTCTATGACGATCGTGTCGTGACAGCTCTCGAACGTCTGTGGAAGCTGTCCGATGGTCTCTGTGGCAAACGCTTAGCACCGTTTATCCGAGACACGGTGCCTATCTTGGAACACTTTGAGGAACTCACGCTCGACGCCGCAACACGGCAGAAACTTCTTGCCATTAGCCCTGCCACGATCGATCGCCTCTTAGCCAAGGTCAAGGTCTCTACTGCGCTCAAGGGTCGTTCAACGACCAAGCCAGGCACGCTGTTGAAGCATCAGATTCCTATTCGCACCTTTGCCGATTGGAACGAGCAGACGCCCGGCTTTGTCGAAATCGATCTCGTGCAGCACGACGGTGGCCACACCGACGGCGAGTTCTGCCAAACGCTTGACGTTACCGACGTGTGCACGGGCTGGACGGAAACACGAGCCGTCAGGAATAAAGCCCAGCGCTGGGTCTTTGAGGCACTTCAGGACGTGATTGCACAGCTGCCGTTTGACCTCGCGGGATTGACTCCGATAACGGCGGAGAATTCATCAACGCACCACTGCAACGATTTTGTGAAGCTAACAAGATTACATTCACCCGCAGCCGTCCGTACCGCAAAAATGACAACTGCTTCGTCGAACAGAAAAACTATTCCGTCGTCCGCAAAGCGGTCAGCTATTACCGATACGACGCTCCCCAAGAATTGGAACTCTTACGCCAACTCTACGTCTCGTTTCGGTTGTTCACCAACTTCTTCCAACCGGTGATGAAGCTGCAAGAGAAAACTCGCGTCGGGAGCAAGGTCATCAAGAAATATGACGTCCCCAGAACACCCTATCACCGCGTCCTTGCCCACGCAGATGTCCCTGGAGGCAGGAAGCAGAATCTTTGCACGATCCGTGACAAGCTCAATCCGGCAGATCTTAAACGCAAGATCACCAAGCTCCAAAATAAACTTTTCGCAATTGCTGAGAGGAAGTCTCACCAGAGGCGATCTTCACAAAGAATAAAATCTGTGTATATTAACGCATGAATCATCAACACCTATTTCAATGCGATTTCTCATGAGGCAACGATACCTGGTTTCAACGCGATTTTCAAGTGAGGCAACACG
>JBKJJX010000293.1:0-5587 GCA_046597825.1 Bacteroidota bacterium
GAAAATTTCCAATGTCACTCCCTGACGGATGTCGCTCTGCGATCGTCCGTCTTCAATCAGCGATTCATTTGCCCAACTGAGCATGTTGATGAACCCTGGTGCAACAACAAGTCCGCTCGCATCGATTTCCGTTCTCCCAGTTGCAGATGGAAGAGAGCCGACCGCCGCAATCGTATCTGCGTTTATCGCCACATCACCAACAAACGGTGCGCCGCCGCTGCCGTCGTAAATCGTCCCGTTGCGGATGACGATGTCATAATGATTCTTCTCGCTGCAGGAAAAAAGAAAAAGAGCCGCAACAAGCAAAGCGGGGAGATGTCGCATAAGATTTACCTTCCTGGAATTGAGACGAAATACGAATTAACGCTGGACGCTCACCACGTTCTCGATATGGTATGTATGCGGAAACATGTCCACCGGCTGCACTTCCTGAATCGAATACCCCGAACCTTCGCACAACAATTTCAGGTCGCGTGCCTGCGTTGCCGGATTGCAACTGACATATACAATCCGCTCCGGATTGAGAACAAGAACTTCCTCTATGACTTTGTCATGCATTCCTGCCCGCGGCGGATCGATGATCATAACATCCGGCTTGGGATGATTGGCAAGCCATGCAGTGTCTTTCGTCAGCCGGTCTTTCAGGTCGCCGAGAATAAATGTGCAATTGTTGACATTGTTTGCCAGGGCGTTTTTCTTCGCATCTTCAACTGCGGACTCAACATTTTCAACGCACACAACTTCTTTCACCTCGTCGGCAATGTGCAACGCAATCGTGCCGGTTCCGGAATAAAGATCAAAGACAATATCCTCAGGCTTCAGCTGCGCCATTCGTTTTGCGACATCGTACAACCGCTCGGCTTGTTTTGTATTGGTTTGGAAAAATGAATTGGCGGAAATGCGATATGTGCGCTTGCCGATCTTCTCCGTAATAAATCCGGGACCGTAATATATTTTTTCCGTCTCGCCAATTGCAACCTGCGATTTCCGTTGCGTGATGTTGTTGATGATGGTCGTGATGTCGGGGACTTCCGCTAGTAGCAAGTCGGTCAGGGGTAACATGATTTCCGGCTGATCTTCACTCGTTACCAGATTGACCATCAGCTCGTTCGTGTTCGCACTTTGCCGGATCACAAGATTGCGCAAGTAGCCCGTGTGCGTGAATGTTGAATAGATGGAAAGATCGCGGTCGAGGCAAAACCGGCGGACAAGGTTAACAATCCGGTTGCTGATTTCAGATTGAAGATGACATTCGTCGATGTCAAGAACTTTGTCGAACCGTTGCGGAATGTGCATGCCCAGCGCAAAAGTCTCTCGTTCCGTTCTGGGTTCAGGATTCAGATTTCTCTCATTCAGTTCTTCCCTGGTGATCCACTTACTCCCGAACGAGAATTCCATTTTGTTCCGGTAAAAATATATGTCTTCCGCCCCGAGCGTTGGACGTACCGCAACGTTTTTGAATCCTCCGATACGCTCAAGCGCATCGACCACATGCTGTCGTTTGAAATCGAGCTGAGCCTGATACTCAACGTACTGCCATTTGCAACCACCGCATGTGCCAAAGAACTTGCATCGTGGCTCAACTCGCAGCGAGGATTCCTTCAGAACTTCTACAACACTTGCTTCTGCGTGCTGTTTCTTCACTTTCCTGATACTCACGCGGACTTCATCACCCGGTACTCCGCCTTCAACAAATACTACAAAGCCATCGATACGTGCAATGGATTTGCCTTCGAATGCAAACGAATCGAGCGTAACTATTAGTTCATCAAATTTTTTCATTTACCCTTCTGAGGATTATTTACAATGAAAAATAATTCTTATTCCGACCAATTACTATATTGCTATCCGATGGGGATGTAGTATCTTATCCTGCGTTAATTCCAGATTCTGCCATGTTCATTTACATACCGGGAGGGCATCATGTTCAAACAGCCACGTTTTAATTGTCTGCGATGGATAACATTTTCCATTTTCATGACCGCAACGATCTTCTTCTGCTCTCCTTTGATGTCACAAACAACACAACCCTCCCGAGCTGAGCAGGATCCGGACCTGCCTGATTTTGCCAGGCCCAACATAAGCAAAGAACAGTTCATGATTCTCCGCTCGGAGGCGATCGGCATACGTCGAGGCGTCGAAAAGGATAAACCTTTTGACCCGACGAAACGCATTGACGCCATCAGGCAAATGGAGCAGCAACGGGCGCGCATTGCCGCGAGCCCGGGTTCTCCGTTCCATGCGGCATTGGTGGCAAACTGGACGGAGCTCGGCCCGAACCCGATTCCCAACGGACAGGTTGTCAGTGGTTCACAGTTAGCCGTTTCGGGGCGGACGATTGCAATTGCAATACACCCGACCGACCCGAACACTGTCTATGTAGGAACGGCACAAGGCGGATTGTACCGCACCACAAACGGCGGAACGAGTTGGACGCCGCTTCTTGATAATGCGTTGAGTCTTGCAGTCAACACTGTAGCAATCTCCCCATCCCAACCCAGCACGATCTTTGTAGGTACGGGTGAAGCAAATTTTTCTGGAGACAGCTATTTTGGTGTCGGCATTTACCGGATTGATAATGCCGGTTCGGTAAGCCCGACGGTGACCGGGCCTTTTGGCGCGACCGTATTCACGGGACGCGCTATTGGCAAGATTGTCGTTCATCCGACCAATCCGGATATCATATTTGCATCTTCAACATCCGGTGTCGGTGGTATTGGTGGCAGCGGTCTCACCACGCCGGCAAATCGCGGTCTGTTCCGCTGTACAGATGCGCTGAGTGCGGCTCCAACGTTTACCCAATTGACCGTCGGTACTCTGGCCAACAATCGCAACATTCTCGATATCGTCATGGATCCGGGGAACCCAAATCTGGTTCTGTGTACGGAACAAGATTCATTTAATGAAGGCGTGGGTGGCGTTTATAGATCAGCTGATGCTCTTGCAACCACGCCGACATTTGTCCGCACATTTACTGCGGGAGTTGGATCGTCGGCTTCAAGAACCGAACTTGCGCTTCAGCGAAGCGGAAGTGGAGTCGTGACGGTGTATGCAGCGTCTGGTTTTAACGGCGGGACGGTACAACGCTCCACCGACGGCGGAGCCACATGGACACAGCGGATCGATAACAATTTCTGTGGCGGGCAATGTTTTTATGACATTGCCATTGATGTTGATCCTACCAACGCCGATCGCGTCTACTTGGGTGGCACGGGTACGACTACAACATTTGCTATTTCTACGGATGGCGGAACGTCCTTTACAAATAGCCAATCCGGACTTCATACAGATTCGCACGTGATCGCTGTTGCGCCTTCTCTTCCGTCGACAATTTATTTCGGCTCGGACGGTGGCATTTATAAATCTACCGACTCTGGTGTGACGTGGGCTTCGTTGAACAACACGACATTCCGGTCCACGCAATTCATGGGTCTTGCCGTACATCCGATCGATCCGAACTTTACCATCGGTGGAACACAAGACAACGGCACGAATTTTTATCAACCTGCGGGCACCTGGACGCGCGCCGATTTCGGCGACGGCGGTTATGCAGTAATTGACCAAAGCGCGCTCAATACGACAACAGTAAGTATGTATCACACATATTTTAACGCGTCTACACTGCAAGGTTATGGATTCGTCGCGACAACGGCAACGGCAACTGAAGGCAACTGGACTTTCCGCGGTTGTAACGGCGTTTCCGGCAATGGCATTCCATGCGGCGGCGCAGTCCTTTTCTATGCGCCATTGGAGCAAGGCCCAGGAACCCCCAACACTATTTATTACGGAGCTAACATTCTGTACCGTTCCAGTGATTTGGGTGCGAATCATACGGCAGTCAGCCAAAATCTGACGAACCCGATCAGCGCAATCGGCATTTCGCCGCAAAATGACAATGTTCGAATTGTTGGACAAAACAACGGTGGAATCTTCGGAACAAGCACAGGTTCTTCCACTCTGGCAGATCTTGACGCATTGGGTGTTGTGCCCAACAATTTCGTTGCTCGTGCCGTTGTTGATCCTAACAGCACTACTACTGCGTACGTAACATTATCCGCATTCGGCGTGACCAATGTTTGGAAAACAACAACGCTGAGTGCCGTCAATCCAACATGGACAGCTGCCGTCGGTTCGGGAGGGACGGCATTGCCGTTGGTTCCAGTGAATGCGTTCGTTGTCGATCCGACAAACTCTAATAATCTTTTTGCCGGTACCGATATTGGTGTGTATGTTTCCACCGATGCTGGTACTTCGTGGAATCCGTTTGGTACGGGACTTCCTGCCGTTGCGGTATTCGACATGGTTATTCATCCCGTAACACGCACGCTCCGGATTGCAACCCACGGCCGGGGATTGTGGGAGTTAAATGCATCGCCGCTCCCGGTACAAATTGCGTCATTCACTGCAACCACCTATAACCAATGGAATGTCCGACTGGCATGGAGAACGATCAGCGAAGTGAATAACTACGGCTTTGAAGTGCAGAGGGGAATAGATCAACGAGGCCCGTTCGGAACTGTTGATGGCGGATTTGTTCCCGGGCATGGAACCACGAACGAGCCGCACACGTACAGCTTTATCGATACGACCGCGCAGCCGGGAACATGGTTTTACAGACTCAAGCAAGTGGATCTCGATGGATCAGTTCACTATACAGATGCAATAGTGATTAACACACTAACGTCCGTATTTGTACAGACCTCGCCTGCGGAATTCGGGCTTGCACAAAATTTTCCGAACCCATTTAACCCGTCGACAAAAATTCGCTATGCGTTACCTGCCGCGAGCCAGGTGTTGTTAGAAGTGTTCAACACTCTAGGCGAGCGCGTTGCCACTCTTGAAAACGGAAAACGGGAAGGCGGATATCACGATGTTGAGTTCACAAACTCCACTCTTCCAAGTGGCGTGTACTATTATCGGCTGACCGCCGGCTCTTCGGTTGTAACTCGAAAGATGGTCTTGATGAAGTAGATCCGGACAATGAACGAAAAAGCCCGGTTCGCTCTCTGCGATCGGGCTTTTTTTTGAGTCGCAATGAAGTATTATTCCCCAAACTTTTCTTTAATCTTTTCCAGTTCCTTCGTCAGTTCACCCCATTTGAAATAGATATCGGCTAGTTCTGTCTCCAACACTTTGTACTGTGCTGTGACCTGCTTTACCTTCTCACCATCTTTATAGAAGTCGGCGTGGCCCATTAACCCCTCAAACTCACCCTTCTGCTTCTCCTTTGTTTCAATCTCCCGTTCGAGCTTGTAAATTTTTTGTTGGATGGGCTTGGTCAAATGAGAACGCTTCTGCCGTTGTTCAGCCTCAATCCGTTTACGCTCTTTGTCGGAGAGTTTTGGTTCGTCCTTCTTCTTTTGTTGTTGCACGGCGAGAACGCCGGCCTGTGTTGTATTTTGTTCTTTCTGCTTCGCATAAATATATTCGCTCACGTTGCCGAGGTACGTCTTGATTCTTCCCTTGCTGAACTCAACAACTTTGTTGACGATGGGATCGAGAAAGTCACGGTCGTGAGAGACAATCACGTAGCTGCCTTCAAAATTCGCGAGAGCTTGCTGCATCACCGCCTTCGAGCGCATGTCCA
>JBKJJX010000296.1:0-12619 GCA_046597825.1 Bacteroidota bacterium
GATGCGGGCGCATACGTTTTGCCATGCCGTGCCGGAGATGTGGTACATCATGGGCGTAACGCTGATGGCAGGCGGAGCTCTGCGATGGTACAAGGACACGTTCGGAGCAGGAAGTACATATGACGATCTGACAAGTGAAGCAGCTACAGTGCCCGCCGGATCGGAAGGTTTGTTTTTTCTTCCTTATCTCAACGGCGAGCGGACTCCCCACCGCAGCGCAAGTGCACGTGGTGGATTCATTGGAGCGAGTATGCGTCATGAGAAAAAGCATTTCTCCCGTTCGGTTCTTGAGGGAATAACGTATGCGATGCGGGATTCGTTGGAGATTATTCGACGGCTTGATATTCCAATCCGCCAAATCCGGTTAACGGGTGGCGGTGCGAAAAGTAAATTCTGGCGGCAGTTGCAGGCGGATGTGTACGGCAGCGAAGTCGCAACAGTGAATTCATCTGAAGGACCCGCATTCGGGGCGGCGTTGATGGCGGGAGTTGGCGCGGGAGTGTACTCCGACGTTGCAGAAGCTGCTGCACGACTTGTGACCGTGACAGAAACAATCCAGCCGTCGCAGGAATCATCCATCTACAATGAGCGGTATCAGATTTTCACTTCATTGTATCCGGCGTTGAAACCGACTTTCGAAAAGATCCATCAGTTATAGAAGGAGTGGAGAATGTTATCGCCCGAACAAATCAAACAATACAACGACAACGGATTTCTGATTGTCCCGGATCTTTTATCTGAACAGGAAGTGGATGAGTTTGTCGAGTACGAGGCCACCCGGGATCCTGAGCGCAGAGACCATCTCGACAATCATACAATGGATGAACGTTGGGCACGCGTTGCGAAGCATCCGCGCATCGTGGAACCCATCCGGCAGATTTTGAATTCGCAGAAGCCAATGATCGTGCAGACAATGTATCTCGAAAAACGTCCCGCCGAACCCGGCAAGGGAACGGCACTGCATCAGGACAGCCATTACCTGCCGAACGAACCAAACACACTCATGGCGTGCTGGCTTGCGATGAGCAACACGGATGGGGAGAACGGCGGATTATGTGTCGTGCCCGGCAGCCATAAGCACGGATTGCGCAAAACCCACAAAGCGACGAACTCGAAGGACCATCAGGTCTGGGAATCCGAACACGTGATGCGCGACCGGAACGGCAAGGAATGGAAAGAAAAGTTTTATTCGTTTGAGATTGATGGACTGGATTTGAGCACGGTTGCAAATCTTGAAGTGCCGAAGGGAGCCGGAGTATTTTTCTCAAGCCACACGATTCACGGCTCATACGGAAACAAATCGCCCAACAGAGTCCGGCGGGCGTTCGCAACACACTTCATCTCAGAATATACGTGGGTGTTGCGTGCCGATGTGCAGAACGTCGTACCGGCGATATAATATTTCACAATCAGGAATTCGATGAAAGATACATTTATACGAACGGGCGATGCCCGGCTCGACGCTCTCGTTCCGCGCATTAAAGCGTTTCTCGCCAACGACGTTTCCGAATACAATATGATGGGCACCGAGGTTCGTGGCTACCGATCTCCCGATGCGCCGAGCATCTGGTTGCGCGATCATTCCGATATGATGCGCGGCGCCAAGTATTGGGAACGTGACCTTCAGAGTGTCATCAACCACTTCGCGGAAACACAGACGGCCCGCGGCTGGATCTTTGATTACTTCACCATGACGCCGGAAAAAGTCCCGTGCGAGAAAGAAAATTGGGCGAAGTACGTCCGCGTTCCGGTTGAAGCCGATGTTGAATACCGGTTTGTGAAAGCAATCCATCTCGCATGGCAGGCGACCGGCGATGATGAATGGTTGACGAGTATGATGCCGAAGATGGAGAAGGCGCTCGCCTATGTGTTGACGGACGGTTGGCGTTGGGACAAGAAACACAAGCTCGTCAAGCGCGGCTATTCGATTGACACATGGGATTTCGATTACACCGCCGGGAGACACGAGTGGCTGAATTTCCAGATCAACGAGCATACGTTCTGGGGTATCATGCACGGCGATAACTCCGGTTACTACGAGGCATTCATGCAGATGAGCATTTTCTACGCCCATCTGAAAAACAGGAAGCGCTCGGCATACTGGAAAAAATTCGCTGAAGCGTTTCGCAGACGGGCGAACAAAGTCTGCTACAACGGTCGGTTCTACACACATCAAGTCCCGTTAGTCCCGATAACAATCGAAGGCGTTGACACCGCAGTGCAGCTTAGTCTGAGTAACGCCATGAATATCAACCGCGGGATGGCGACGCATGACATAGCGGTAAGCATCCTGAAAGAATATCAACGGCGTGAAGAATCAAATAAGTCGTTTGCATCGTGGTACAGTATTGATCCGCCGTTTCCCGCCGGAATTTTTGGAGATGAGAAGATCGTGAAGGGCATGTATTGCAATGGCGGCATCATGCCGCTGATTGGCGGCGAAATCGCACGGGCTGCCTTCGAGCACGGAATGGAAGAGTATGGTGTGCAACAGCTGATCAAGTACGAAGCTCTCACCGTTAACAATGAATCGTATCTTTGGTATTTCCCGAACGGAGAACATGCGACCCTTGAGACAAGTACAAGTCCGGATGCGTCACCAACGGATGGATGGGGCTCATCGTCGATGCTCTATGCACTGATAGAAGGATTGGCGGGCATTGTTGACAAACATAAGCTCTATCAACAAGTGTCACTTTCGCCCCGATGGATTGCGGCTGGACGCGATGAAGTGCAGGTTGGCGTTTCCTACGGCGCTTCCGGCGCGGCATTCGGGTATACCTATACGCATGATGCAGCTAAGAAACGCATTGAGTGCGAAGTGAAAGGGAATGCAGCCGTCGCGTTACATTTGATGCTTCCGAAAGGAACAAAAGCGAGCGAAGTGAAAGTGAACGGAAGGAAAGTGAAGCACAAAAATGTGCGTATTGAGGAAAGTCCCTACGCTGATGCAAATTTTGTTGTGAAGAAAAAAGCCATCGTTCAGGTTTATTATTCATAGAGCAGATTCATGAAACGAAGAGACTTTCTAAAAACTCCGGGAATCGGAATTCTTCTTCCGACCGCGCTTGGTCTGGAGGTCCTGCCGCGTTCGATTGCGGCTGCCACGCCCCAGACATCCGCGGCGAGTGATAACTCAAAGTTCAAACAGAACCTTCATCCGGATTTTATCACTTATCAACCCGGAGTGGAATATTTTCTTCTGGGCAACGGAGATATCCAGGCCATTGTCCAACACTCGCCGGTTCAGGATGCTGAAAGGACGCAATCGTTTCTCGGTCTTACGTTGATGAGTCCGGAACACTTTGCCCGAAAGTGGAGTTCGTTTCTGTTTCATCCTGAGAATGGTCTCGGGCGAACAATGGTTAATGTTACCCTCGCCGGAAAACAATACGTGTCCGGGCGCGAGACAATGCAGTCAATCGGGTGGAAATATCCGGACGGAATTCCGACGGTGAGCCTGCGATGGAACGCTGCGGCCGCGGAAATCGAAGAAGAGTTTTTTGTTCCCGCAGAAGGAGGCGTCCTCTTCCGCCGTGTAACGGTAAAGAACAATGGAGCGAGCCCCGTTCCTTTGAAAGTGAACATCGCGCTCGTACCTAACTTTGCTCTCTTCGACAACATTTTTACCGAAGACCGGGCCGTAAACGGACAAGGATTCACGCTCGTGCGCTTGCTGACGGACGAACAGAAAGTAACGACATCGTTCAGGTATTACATGTCTGTCGACAAAGGAAATCTCGCAGCGTCTCAATCATCGGTTACGTTGTTCACGTATGCGATTGAAGGAGACGAGCAAAAACTGCCGAAGCAATTTACCGTTACGCAGAAGAAAGCGACAGAATTCTGGAAGGACAAAACCCGGATTCAGACAGGCAGCGTTTCGCTTGACCATTTGTTCAACATTTCCAAATCCGGATTGAAAGCAAACGTGGCGCGGAGCGGCAAGCGCGACTCCGGCATCTGGATGTACAATATGGAATGGGTACGCGATGACTCCATGATGGTCATTGGATTGGTGAAGGCGGGATTCATAGCGGAAGCAAAAACTATTCTTACCAAAATGCTGGACAAAGCGGTTGGCTTCGACGGTCGGACGATTGAATCGAGCCGGTGGTTCGGATTCGATTACACAGAGCTGGATCAGAATGGCCAACTCCTGTTTGCGGTCTGGCATTATTACTGTTGGACTGGAGACGAGAAGTTTATCCGCAAGTATTGGCCCAAGTTGAAGCTCGTTGCCGATTTCCCGCTGCAGGATGTTTTCTGGGATAAATCAGCCGGCATGTTGAGAAACAAACGTGAGTATTGGGAACGCAACGACTCGTTTGGATTTACCGATGGATTCGAACTTGTGTATCAGTTTTGGATTATTCTCGGCTTGGAAAAGATCGGAGAGCTCGCTCAAAAAATCGGCGACAAAAAATCCATCGCTCGCTGGCAAGATGCAGCCACGAAGTTAAAATCCACAATGCTCGACGATCCGAAATACCGGATGATCGAAGACGGACATTTCATCAAGCGAAGAAGTTTGAATGGCGAATGGCAACGGTTTATTATTCCACCCAATCGAAAAAGCATGCCTCCCGATTCGCCTCTGGCAACAGAAGAAAAACCTTCATGCGATCCGGATACATGTGAGGTGCAACCGATTATTTATGGAATGGTTGATCCGACGGGCGCCCTTGCGCGGAAAACCCTGGAATGGGTCGACTCACTATGGAATCAGCGATGGACGACAGGTGGTTATCCTCGCTACGACGTCTCAAGCGAGCCCGACCCTCCGGCGCCCTGGCCGATTGCCTCGCTGTTTCTCGCGCGTGCGTATGCCGAAGCGCGCAACTCCGACAAAGTCTGGCGTGTTGTCAACTGGCTGATGTCTGTCAACGGGGGCAAGTCCGGTGGATTCTTTGAGCGGTACGGTCCGAGTATCACTCCCCCCGCACCACCGGTCGGAATTGTTGGTTGGGCGTGGGCGGAGATTGTATCGCTGGTGTTTGAGAATATTATGGGGGTTCGTCCGGGAATCGACGCGTTGGTCATTCGCCCCAACCTTCTTGATGGCATGAACGAAATGAACGCAAGCTTTTCCATACGCGGAGTTGCGGTTACTCTTTTGTTAAAGAAAACAGCCGAAGAACAATCAGTGCGTGTGAATGGCAAGCCGCGCACAATGGAGAATGGTTCGCTTACGATGAAATATCCGTCCGGCGGCAGTTTGAATATTGAGATGACCGTTTGAAGTTGACGCATGGAGAGGCGGCAGGAAATGATGCGCGGCCTGAAGATCTGTATTTGCTTCCTGGGCTTGTACGGTTGCGGTGACACCAATTCGATTCCACCGCCACTTGGCCCTTTTGAAGCTATGATTGCCTTTGCCGTTGTCGTTCGGCAAGTAAATGGCATACCACAGACGGAAATTTTCTTACAATCGACAGATGGAAGACGCATGAAGGTGTCGCAGAATCCCACATGCTTCAATCGGAGTCCGGCTTTGAGTCCGGCAGGTGATAAAGTGATTTTTGTTTCCTGTACTTCTTCGACCGGACAGGATTTATTCCGTGTATCGGCGGACGGAAGTCAGACACAGAATATTACTCACAGCACGGAATTTGAGGATCGCCCCGTCTGGTCGCCCGATGGTTCGCGCATTGCATATGAAAGTACCGCTGCCGGCAAACAGGATATCGTTGTGTCGGATAGCGGGGGAAGACAATTTATACGCATTGCTGATTCATCTGCGAACATAACGTTGGGCGGGTGGTCGCCAAATGGAAATGCACTCGTTTATTCTGCACAACGCCGGGATTCAGCAGTTGGACAAATTTTTTCTGCCCGGATTGAAACTATGATGACTCTCCAACTTACCTCAGGAGCCGGCAAGAAAACGAATCCCGCGTGGTCATCCTCAGGTAATTTCATTGCATATGTCCGCGAAGGGAAATTGCGAATAATGAATGCCGATGGGACCGGAGACACGTTGCTCGTCTCGTCCCCCGATTCAGTAACGGGGCATATCACCTGGTCGTCGCACGATGATTGGTTGATCTTTGAAGCGCGCAACGCAAATAGAACGGACGTCTACAAAATCTCAAGAGATGGGAGAACGAGCATCAATCTTAGCGGAAACGTGCACCCCGCTTCAAGTCCGGTTCTTTCCTCCGATGATAGAATAATTGCGTACGTGGCGGATCTGATGGTGTTTTCCAAAATCTACCTCATGGCACCAGATGGCTCCGAGAAGAGAGCATTGACACCATTTGACAATAATGAAATGCAGCCTACGTGGAGGAGGTCGCGATGAAATCGGAAGGAGAATGGTTCACGCGCGAGAAAGGCATCTTCAATCTAAACTCAGGGAATAAATGAAATCTCTCGACACTTCTGATTACACCGTTATTGCCGCGTACTTCCTGTTTATGCTGGGAATCGGCGTGTACTTCATGCGTGCAAGTAAGGGCGGCAAGGATTTTTTTGCCGGCGGGAATATGATTCCGTGGTGGGTCTCGGGCATGTCTTTGTACATGGCAAATTTCTCCGTGTGGATTTTTACTGGTGGTGCAGGCTTTGCCTACTCGACCGGATGGTTTTCGATGTTTTACTTCGGCACAGGCGCGTTCGGTTATTGGGCAGGTACAGCTCTCACAGCTGCGCGATGGCGCCGGTCCCGCACCATTTCGCCGGTCGAATACACGTACACCCGGTTCAATACCTTAACGCGCCAGCTCCTTGGCTGGGTGATCGTAATTAACTTTTCACTTTCCGCCGGAGTGCAGCTGGCGTCGACGAGCAAACTTCTCTCGCCGCTGCTGGGATTTGATATCACGCTTATAGCAATCGTTACCGGTGTTGTCATTCTCATATACTCGTATCTCGGCGGACTGTGGGGAGTTGTCGTAACCGATACGCTCCAGGGAGTGATATTACTGGCGGTCGTATTCATTGTCGTGCCCGCCAGTCTGTATTTGGTTGGAGGATTCGGTACGCTGGTGGAAAAACTTCCCGCGTTGTCGTTCGATCATATGTACAACGGCGTGCATTATGATCAGCATTGGCTGGTTGCAATCTTCCTGATTGGAGTTGTTGGATTTGCCGCAGGTGGAGCGCAAAGATTTTATTCGGTGAAAGATGAGAAGGACGCGAGAAAAGTCGGATGGCTTGCCGGCGCGCTCTCTCTCACCGGCCCGTTGATTTTTGGCGTGCCGCCTCTCGTGGCAAAAGTTATCTGGCCCAACCTGAGCCAGGTGGAATTCTTCAAACCATACATAAACAACAATCCACAAGACCTTGTCTACGTTGCGATCTGTATGAAAATTCTCCCCAACGGTTTGATCGGAATGTTCATTGCAGCGATGCTTTCGGCAACAATGAGCACGCTCAGCTCTGTGTACAACATGGTTTCTTCCATTCTTTCCAAAGACATGTATCAGGGATTATTGCGCCCCAAGACAACCGATACGGAATTACTGTTTGTCGGACGTGCAATAACTCTTGTCCTTGGGCTGATTGTCACCGGGCTTGCTGTCGTGTTTGTGCATAGCAAATTCGGCATCTTCAATCTGCTTGTAACATTCTTCACGTTGTTCAATGTTCCGGTCGTTGTTCCGATTGCATTCGGGTTGATCTTCCGGCGCCTTCCCAAGTGGTCTGCCGTTGCTGCCATTGTGTGGGGACTTTTATCCGGAGCGACCACGCGCTTTGTATTCGGTTGGGATATCGGGCCGCAAGTGTATCTCGCATTCGCCCTGACGTTTGGAGTGTTTGTAACTTCGTATTGGACCGGCAATCTCTACAAAACCAACAAACTTCTTCTTGCCGGAATCAGTGTTGCAATCGCGGCGGCGCTCAGCGCCTTATTGGCCTTCACAGCAAAGGGAGATTTGTCCAATCTGGAAATGATTGCCGGTATTTGCGGGGGTGCGGTTATCGGGCTGAGTCTGTATGGCTTTGCAAAATTGTTTGCGTCGGAAACAGCTGAACAACGTATGGTAGTGGAGGAATTCTTTAGGAAGCTCGACACGCCGATTGACGTTGCGAAAGAAGTGTTCGGGCAAGGGAAAAAACAAGTGTCTACATTCCCGCTCGTGGGTGGGACGACAATTGTTATCGGCGGGTTGATGAGTTTGATTTTTCTCACCGATCTTCCCGACGGGGAAGGTATTGTTCTTGGCAGTATCATCGGGCTGATGATTATTGTGGGAGCGGCAATGTGGTATTTCGGAAGGAAGTCGGAAATAAGAACAACGGAGCAGTACGTCGATCAGACCTCCGGCGTGTAGCGGATTATCATGAAAGGGAATGAATGAAAGAAGTCAACGTATACGACTATGCCGTCATCGCTGCGTACTTTGTGTTTATGCTCGCGATCGGATTGTATTTCATGAAGATCAACAAAGGAGGGAAGGAGTATTTCACCGGCGGCAGTATGATTCCCTGGTGGGTCTCGGGCATGACGCTCTACATGGCAAACTTCAGTGCGTGGACCTTCACCGGCGCGGCGGGCTTCGCATATTCCACAGGTTGGTTTGCAATCCTCTATTTCTCAACATGGTCTATATCATATTTTATCGGTTCGCAACTGACGGCTTCAAAATGGCGCCGCACACGTTCCATTTCTCCGGTTGAGTACACGTATACTCGCTTTAACTTCACAACGCAGCAGTTTCTCAGCCTTGTCATTTCATTGAACTTTACTCTTTCCGCCGGTGTTCAGCTGGCTGCGACCTGCAAGCTCCTTGCTCCTGTGATGGCGTTAGATATAACGACTGTAACGCTCGTAGTCGGAGTCGTTATTCTTCTCTATACATTCATGGGCGGATTGTGGGCAGTATCGGTAACAGATGTTGTGCAGGGTGTAATTCTTCTGAGCATAACATTTATCATTCTTCCGAACGCACTTGGATTGGTTGGGGGAATTGGCAAATTGGTTGCCGCCATTCCGCCGTTATCACTTGATCATGTATATAATGGAGTCCACTACACACAACATTGGCTGGTGGGCATTTTTATCATCATGTGTCTCGGTACTGCCGCCGGTGCTGCGCAACGTTTTTACAGCGTAAAAGATGAGCGTGACGCAAAGCGCGTCGGGAAGATGGCGGGGTTTCTGTTTCTGACTGTTCCATTTGTTTTTGGAGTCCCTCCGCTCGTCGCCAGCGTTATCTGGCCCGATCTCTCGCAAGTGGAATTTTTTAAGCCGTACATCGGAAAGAATCCACAGGATCTCGTCTTCATTGCATTATGCCTGAAGCTTTTGCCGAATGGCTTGATCGGCGTATTCCTCGCTGCGATGCTTGCAGCGACCATGAGCACACTCAGCTCAGTCTATAACATGGTCTCGTCAATTCTCTCGCGTGATATTTACCAGGGCTGGATTCGTCCGGGGACTGATGACCAACAACTGCTGAAAGTGGGACGGCTTTTCTCCGTCGGACTCGGCTTGCTGGTGACCGGACTTGCTGTATTTTTTGTCAATAGCCAGTTCGGCATCTTCAATCTCATGCAGGCGTTTTTCACACTGCTGAATATTCCCGTTGTCGTTCCTGTTGCATTCGGACTCTTGTTCCGTCGTGTGCCGAAATGGTCGGCGGTCGGGTCGATTGCGTGGGGATTGATCGTCGGAGTTACAACGCGTTATGTGCTTGACTGGGATATCGGGCCGCAAGTATATCTCGCGTTCGTTATGTCGTCTTCTATTTTCATTGGATCGTACAAGCTGGGCAAACTCTATAAAGAGAACAAAACAATCCTGAGCCTTCTCTGTCTGGTTGTTGCGCTCGCGATCGCAGGACTTTTCCTGAACAGTATTCCCGGTGAAGTGGCAATGTGGCAACAGCTGCTTGCCATTACCAGCGCACTGGTTCTGGCGATCAGTCTGTTCGGATTCGCTTACCTCTTCTCAACAGAAACTCCGGAACAACGGCAAATCATCGACGAGTTCTTTAAGAAGCTTGATACGCCGGTGAACGTAGCGAAAGAAGTTTTCGGTGCCGGCAAGAAACAAATTTCAACATTCCCGCTGGTTGGGGGGACGACCATCGTGATGGGGTTGCTGATGAGTCTGATATTTTTTTCTGATGTGGATAAAGATGAAATCCCGGTCCTGGCAACCATGATTGTCATTATGGTTGTGTTTGGCTCGCTGATGTGGTTCTTTGGAAAAAAATCAGAAATTCGCAGTGCGGAACAATATCACGACAAAGAATAGTGATATGATGACAGTATTTGGGACACGCGTACTCATCACCGGCGGTTCGCGCGGTATCGGATTGGCAAGTGCTGAAGCGTTTGCAAAAGAGGGCTGCGATGTCGTGCTCAATCACTTCAATGATACGGCAAAGGCTGAAGTTGAATGTCTGGCGCTACACGAAACATACGGTACACAAGCGCATCATCTCGATGCTGATGTTTCCGATAACACAGCAGCCCGTACTATGGTGAGAAAATCGGCTGAGTTGCTGGGTGGACTCGACGTCGTGGACAGCAACGCCGGCATCTGCCGGTTTGCTCCGTTCATGGATATCGATGATGAGAACTGGGGACGACACGTTGGCGTCAATTTCAGCGGCGGATTTTATGTTACGCAGGAAGCGGCAAAGATCATGATTCGACAGAACACGGGCGGACGAATTATTTTTACCGCAAGTATTGGATCGTTCAGATCGAACGCAATGCAGACCCATTACTGTGCAACGAAAGGGGGCATCCATCTTCTTGCACAGGGTATGTCGATCGAGCTTGCCCAATTTGGAATCACTGTTAATTGCATTGCCCCCGGATGGATCCACACGGATATCAACGATGCAGCTTCACGTGATACTGAATCTGTCAACAAGTGGATCGCAGCACATTGTCCCACGGGAAGATTGGGAAAACCAGACGACCTTCAGTCGGCGATTCTTTTTCTCGCAAGCAAGGAATCTGCATATGTAACCGGCTCAACAGTTTCTGTTGATGGTGGATGGAACGCACAATTATGAACACGTACAAAATTACCGCACTCAAATTGGGAGAAACATCCGTCCCCTGCGCGCTGGTAGTTGAGCGGCACAAAGGAGGAATGATTGGATAAAGGAACGTTTGATTTTTCGGGGAAGGTTGCATTTGTTACCGGCGCAGGAAGCGGAATCGGAGAAGCAGTTGCAAGACAATTCGCTGCTGGTGGTGCACGCGTTGTTGCCGTCGACCGTAATGAATCAAAATTAAAAGAACTCGTTGCATCGCTGAAGGGAACCGGGCACGTTGCGCTGGTGAAGGATATCCGTTCGACAAAAGTAGCGCAGGAGGTAATCCCTGAAGAACTGAAAACAACCGGAACGATTGATATTCTCGTCAACTCTGCGGGCGTCAGTCACTTCGATCGTATAAATGAAATTACGCCCGAGCGTTGGGATGAAATAATGGAAGTCAATGTACGGGCGTTGTTCTTCATCAGTGTCGCTGCAGCGGAAGCGATGGACCCGGCACGCGGCGGAAGAATTATCAATCTGGGATCAAACGCAGGCCGCAAAGGACGCGCACTGGCTGCACATTACGCGGCTTCGAAATCTGCTGTAAGAAGTGTTACTGAGTCTCTCGCACTCGCATATGGGCCAAAGAAAATTTCCGTCAATACCATTTGCCCGGGCGTAACGGAAACGCCGATGTGGGAAGTAAACTTCAGCGATCTTACCCGCATTACAGGGAAAGCGCCTGCGGAGTTTATGGAGATGTGGAAAAAGATGACTCCGCTCGGCAGAGTCGGATCAACAGAAGATGTCGCCAACATGATTTCATTCCTTGCTTCGGATAAGGGTTCATTTGTGAACGGACAGGAAATAAATGTGTGCGGCGGTTTTATGCTGACCAGCTGATCATTGGAATTTTATTGAGAAGGAAGCCATGAACATCAAAAAATCTGATATACTGAATCGGGATCTCCGGCAGGATGAGCCCAACGAAGTCGGTGTTTCGACACTGAAGCAGGCATATGAAGCGATTGACCGCGGCGATCTGGAAGAGGCAAAACGAATCACCGAGTATGCTCGTCTGGAATGGCAGGTCGTGCACGACATGTATGTGAACTGGTCGTGGTCGTTCTTTACCTACATTGCGGACAATTACGGAGAAGATGAACTCGAGAAGGCGTACCGCAAAATTCTTGGCAGCTATTACAAGTCCCGTTATGATAAAGCAATGGCGAGCGACGTAAAAACTCAGTTGCAGCTAACGATTGAAGGATTGCGCGGACACTTAATGGGTCCGGACAGGCAGGGAGAAATCGATGTCGTTGAAGAAGAGGATCGCTACGTCTTGAAACTCGACCCATGCGGTAGCGGTGGAGTCGCCCGTCAGCGGGTTGAAAGCGGCAACGAAAAAAATCCGGAGCTGTTCGGCTTCTCAAAGAAGCCGCATACTTGGACGTGGGGCAAGGACAAGGTCTGCTATTACTGCGGACATTGCACGATGGTGAATGAAATTCTTTCGGTAGAGAATTACGGACACCCGATGCGCATCACCGAATATCCCGAGAAAGCAGAAGACCCGTGCATCTGGTACATCTACAAAGACCCGAAAAAAATTCCGGCAGAATATTACGAGCGGATTGGCAAGAAAGCTCCTGAAGGAGCGCCACGATTAT
>JBKJJX010000329.1:0-5199 GCA_046597825.1 Bacteroidota bacterium
TGCGGCAAATGCGTGATGGCGATGATCTGGTGAAACTTAGAAAGATTCTTCAGGCTCAATCCAACCGCTTGTGCAACACGCCCGCTCACGCCTGTATCAATTTCATCGAAGATAAGAACAGGCAGCTTATCCGATTTGGCGAGAATGCTTTTCAGCGCAAGCATAATGCGTGAAACCTCGCCGCCCGATGCAGTCTTCACCAGCGACTTCACTTCTTCGCCAAGATTTGTCGATATGAAGAACTCAACATCGTCGCAGCCCTGAGAGGTCACGGCAACATTTTTCTTTCCCACCGGGACAAACTCCGCATTCCCATCCGATCCGTTATTGCCGAGCTCCGTCTGTCTGATCTGCGTTACGAATTTTGCATTTTGGATTCCGAGTTTTTCCAACTCGCCAAGAATTTCCTTGTCCATTTTCTTTGCGACAGATTGACGTTTCGCGGATAGCTGCTCAGCCAGTTGGCCGCAGACTTTTCGCTGTTCATCCATCTGCGCAGCGAGCTTGCGAATATGCTCCTCAAAATGTTCCGCTACTTCAGCTTCGCTGCCGATTCGAGTGCGGTGAGCGAGAGCGGCCTCCAGCGTTCCGCCGTATTTCTTTTTGAGAGCGCTGAGTTTCATGAAACGCTGCCGCAGCTCTTCAAGCCGTTCGGGATTGAACTCAACATTATCTCCGTAGCTGCGCACAAATTTTGCCAGCTCATTTACGATTGTCTCAGCGGACTTACATTCCGTTGCGCCTTCCGCAAATTGCTTATCGATTGCAGCAAGCTCACTTAATTGCCGTCCAGCCGTGCTTAATTGGTCGTGTATGGAATTCTCACTATCGTACAACAATTCGTACAACGTTTTTGTGGCGCCCGCCAGCTTCTCGGCGTTTTCCAGAATCTTCAGATCGGCTTCAATCTGCTCTTCTTCACCCAGCTGAGGATTGACGCTGTCAATCTCACGGATTTGAAAATTGTAGAGTTCGAGTTTTTCTTTCAGCTGAGCTTCGCGATCCTTTAGTTCGGTAAGTTGGATTGCAGAGTCCCTCAATCGTTTGTACACTGCGCGGAATTCACCGACCTGTTTTTCCAATCCACCAAATTCATCGAGCATCTGAATGTGTGTTTCAGGATGAAGAAGAGATTGATGCTCATGTTGCCCGTGAAGATCAACCAGCATCTCTCCGATTTCTTTCAACACGGCAAGCGGGATTGCCGAGTCATTGACCAGGCAACGGTTTCCACCTTTTGAAGAAATTTCACGCCGTATGATCAGATCGTTTGAGAATTCGATTTCGTGCTCGCGCAGAAGCGATTGCAATTTCTTGTTGGCGGTGATATCAAATACTCCCTCGACGACTGCCTTCTCTGTTCCCGTGCGCACGACTTCGGTGCTTGCCCGATCACCAATGATCAATCCAAGCGCATCGATGATGATGGATTTGCCGGCGCCCGTCTCGCCTGTAATAATCACGAGGCCGTTGGAGAACTCCACGGCCAGCTCATCGATCAGAGCATAATTTTTTATGGAGAGGGATCGCAGCATGAGGGTTGATTGGTGAAACTCTGCCCAATCTACACATCTTTCAAAGAAGATTCAATTTGGAGTAGTGTCTCAGTTTGGAAGCACACGTCATTCCGAAATGTTCTTATTCGGAATCCGAATCAAGAACAAACTTGAGAGGATGCTTAAAAAGTGCACTTCAGCATGACATGGGTTGGGAGGACTAGCGTGCTTTGAAACTGAGAGATTACCCAATTTGGGGGATATTGAATTTTCGAATTGTCGATTGCGAAAGCGGGTTCTCTTCTCGCCCTAATTTGGAGAAATGTCGGAGAGGAGATCATCTTTCGGTCCATCTTCCGGTTTGTAGAAGTTCAATTCCGACACGTCAGGCGTGATGCCGTGGTAGTAGAAATATTTCATCATCTCGGCAAGTCCTTCTTCGGCCCCATCATTCATTTCGTAGGAAAATGATTCAAGGAATCGCTGCAATGCTTCGCGGTCGTCGGGCAGGGCAGCGAGAACAATATCATTGATACCGGATGTGCCTTTAAGCGCACTTTGTTGAAGTTGCGTAATATCCTCGTTCGTCAAATCGCCTGCACGTCCGCACCAGATTGCATGAACGAGCGGTAATCCCGTAAGCTGATTCCATTCTTCGGTGATGTCGATGATGCTGTCGGTTCCCATCACTTCAACTGCACTATCGCCAACAAATAATGCGGCACCCGCCTTTTGAAGCATCACCTCGGGCGTTGCATTCATCGGAACAATAGTCAGGTCGATATCGAACGCCTCCGCGAATACTATTTTTGTCAGAACAATCTCCCACACAAACAACGGGTTCACAGCAAGAGTTTGAATTTTCTTCCCGCCTTCATGAAAGCGAACAGCGATTGAGCCATTTCCTATTTCAGAAACGGCGCCGACCTTCGGAACGATACAGTAGTCCGAACTATCTTTCGCATACTCAAGCGGTGAAAGCAGCGCGGCGTTCAGTTCCTGCTCGCGTAATTGTTTTGCAAGTGACGGACGCGGCTCCTCGACAAGTTGAAAAGCATCGTTCGTGCGAAGTGCTTCGGTGAGTGGTTTAGTCGAGATGTACGGCGGGATACCGAGGAGTTTGGGAATCATGGAAACATTTTTCAAACGAGTGAAAGAATTTGAATCTCTTCAGATAAAAAGAAACCGCCTTCACTGCTCTTGATTGAAAGCAGGGAAGGCGGCTGAATGCATCGGGACCTGTTATGAAGTTTTTTGCCGGATCTGCTTTGCTGTAATGTTACGCAGGTAGTACAGTTTTGCGCGACGGACACTGCCTTCTTTGACCCGCTCGATCTTGGCAATGCGCGGCGAGTGAAGCGGGAAAATGCGCTCTACGCCAACGCCGTCAGATATTTTGCGGACGGTGAATGTAGCGTTCGTTCCGGCGCCGTGGCGGCCAAGAACCACGCCTTGAAATTGCTGGATGCGTTCCTTGTCGCCTTCGACAACTTTGACATGAACGTTCAGCGTATCGCCCGGATGGAACGACGGGATGTCGTTCTTCAATTGGGTCGCTTCCACGAGTTTCAGTTTATCCATGATGACTTCTCCTTTAATTTCAAAAATGCGAATTGTCGATTGCGAATTGAAGCGACGAGCAGGCCTCGTTCAGAATGACAAATCTATGTGTTGTTCTAGTAAATCACTTCTTCGTTCGGTTGTGCGTTTCAATTGCTGTTCTTCCCGCCATGCCGCAATCTCTTTGTGGTTGCCGGAGAGCAACACATCAGGGACGTTCATCCCACGAAATTCTTCGGGACGTGTATACTGCGGTCCGTCCAGTAATCCCTGCTGAAAGGAATCGCTCAATAAGGATTCACCATCACTGATGACCCCCGGGATGAGCCGGACAACTGCATCGATCAACACAAGCGCCGGAAGCTCTCCGCCCGTCAGAACATAGTCGCCGATCGAAACTTCTTTCGTAATGAGCGCTTCCCGAATGCGCTCGTCGATGCCCTTGTAGTGTCCGCACAGCAACAGCAAATTATTTTTCAGGGAAAGCTCGTTTGCGAGCTTTTGCGTCAGGCGTTCGCCATCGGCGCTGAGATAAATTATTTCGTCGTACGTGCGTTTGCTTTGCAGCGACTCGACACATGCAAACACCGGCTCGGGTTTCAGGATCATTCCCGCCCCCCCGCCGTAAGGTGAATCGTCGATCGTTTTGTGCTTGTCGGTTGAGAAGTCCCGCAGATCGTTGATTTCAATCTCAACCAAATTCTTTGTCTGCGCCCGTTTGAGAATACTTTCATTCAACGGACTTTGCATCAGTCGGGGGAAGCCGGTAATAACATCAATCCGCATCGGTATCCTCTTCGTCTGCATTCGAACTCTGCTCCATTCCCTCGATGAGGTGTACAATCATCGTCTTTGCGGCAGGATCGATCTTTTTGACAAATTCTTTTACGGCCGGCAGCAGAAGTTCCTTGCCGTCGTGTTGAATCACATACACATCGTTTGCCGGATACCTCAGAACGTCTTTCACAACTCCCACAACGTTTCCGTCTTCATCTGCGACATTCAATCCCACGATGTCGTGGATGAAAAAGGTTCCTTCGGGAAGCCGGATCGCATCTTTCTCATCAACAAACAAGAGAGAGCCGACAATTTTTTCTGCTGCAGTCCGGTCTGTAATACTCTCGAACCCCAGCCGCACTCCCCGCGCATCGATTGCGAGGTGCGTGATACTTCTTTCGATTGCGACGGTTTCACTTCTGCCGACGTGCACCCGTTTCAATTTTTTGAACCGCGCCAGATTATCGGTCATTCCCTGAACAACCACATCGCCCCGCACGCCAATCGGCTTAGCAATCTTTCCTATAGCAAACAGATTCTTCTGCTCTTCGTTAGTCCGCGATTTCGAGAATGGCGCGCTTGCCTTCTTTCGCTGCAATAGCTGCAAGAAGTGTGCGCATTGCTTGGGCCGTTCTTCCTTTTCTACCGATGACCTTGCCTACATCCGCTTGTCCCACCTGAAGCTTTAGAACAATCTTGCCGTTCTTTTCTTCATGGTCGATGATAACCTGGTCGGGATTATCAACAAGCTGCTTTGCGATATATGCTACAAACTCTCGCATAACGAACCTCTTTGTGTTTGTTACTCGATTCTAATTTCCTTCAAAACCAGGCGCCCGTACCGGAACCCCGGGGTTCTTAGATTTCAAAAACGTCAACTCCCACAACGTCCAATAATGTTGCCCAAGCGAGAACCAACCGCCGTCTGGCGGGAAAACAATTAAGCAGCCGTTGGAGCAGTTGCTTCAACGGGAGCCTGCTCGCTGCCAGCAGTTTGCTTTGCTTTTTTGCGAGCGGCAATGCGTCGCGCCTTACGTGTTTCGTCGCGTTGCAGCCGCTCGGTCTGGGCAAGTTGCCATTTTTCCATTTCAGTGGCGATGGTGGCTGCATCTGTTTTCTTTTTCATCAGACTCCACTTCAGCCACATCCCGTTCCGCTGCAATAAACTGCGCAGTGTGTCGGTCGGTAATGCCCCCGTTTTCAGCCAGTACATTAACCGGTCTTCTTTTGTTTCGATAAGCATGGGATTACGTAACGGCTCGTAGCGGCCAACCACTTCAAGGAACTTCCCGTTCCGTGCCGCTCGTGAATCTGCCGCAACGATATGGTACTGCGGCATTTTCTTTTTGCCGATCCGTCGCAATCT
>JBKJJX010000335.1:0-11537 GCA_046597825.1 Bacteroidota bacterium
ATTTCAGAATGTGGTTGAAGGATACAGCTGGGAAGTGAACGGGCTGGCTCTTGACCGCATCTACCAATCATTAGTGGCGACGAACGGGTCGAGTCATCTCGCTGATCCCAAAGCCTCCGCAGCAAAAAGTGTAAAGGAGAATTGAAAGAATAGTATGCTGATTCATACAGATTGTCGATACTACGAGGGAGCTAAGCCGTGCGAGTTTCACAAGCGCGACGGGCGTTTGTGTGAAGGGTGCAAAGATTACGATCCGATCACATTTCGAATTTTGATTGTCAAACTTGCTGCGGTGGGTGATGTATTGCGGACGACGTCCATTCTTCCCGCGCTCAAAAAGAAATATGCCGGCTCGCAAATAACATGGATTACCAAAGCAAGCGCAGCCCCGCTGCTGAAGAGCAACCCGCATATTGACCGCGTCTTCGTGACTGAAGGCAACTATATCGAATATCTTCGCAACGAAAAATTTGATCTTGGTATTTGCCTTGATGCAGATCCGCACAGCGCAACCATACACAGCATCGCACAGTGCAAGGACCGTCGTGGCTTCATCGCTGATGATGCGGGTCGTGTGCAGCCGGTAGACGGGCGAGCGAATGAATGGTGGCTTATGGGATTGAATGATGAAAAGAAGAAGGCAAACCGGCGGACCTATCAGGAAATAATGTATGAGATCTGCGGACTCGATCTACCCACCGTCCCACCCCAGCTGGTGCTGAACGGTTCATCGGAAAAATTGGCAAAATCATTTTTTGAGAAGAATCCAACGCTTAAAAGTTACAAGAAAATTCTGGGCATCAACACCGGGGGCGGGGGAAGGTGGCAGTACAAAAAATGGACGTTCGAAGGCTACGTTGGCTTTATCGAATTGATGAAAGCAAAGTATCCTGATGTCGGAATTGTTATCGTTGGCGGACCCGAGGAAGTGGAACTGAACCGGCGGATTATGCAAACAGTCGGCTCAAAAGTTGTCGATGCGGGATGCGATAATTCTCTTGGAGAGTTTGCATCCATTATCAATACGTTCGATGTGTTTCTCACATCGGACAGCCTTGGAATGCATATGGGTGTCGCTTTGGGCAAACCGACCATCGTGTTGGTGGGTCCGACATCGCCATGGGAATTGGATGTTTTCGGCAATGGAGATATCGTCCATAGCGATATCGAATGTCTCGTCTGCTATCTTTCAAGATGCGATAAAACAGTGACGTGCATGAATACATTATCGCCCGAATACGTGCTATCAAAAGTTGAAACACATTGGGAAAAGAACTGAGTGTCAGGAACGATGGAGAAAGTAGTGCTCAATAATAATCGGATAGAGCATCGGGTACTGAATCTCGCAGCGTATGCGAAGCTCATTCGGCCGAGACAGTGGGTGAAGAATATGTTTGTCTTTCTTCCACTCACCTTTGCAAAGGAGCTGTTTGACGTTGCGGCTGGTCTTGATGCCTTCCGTGCGTTTGTTGCGTTCTCCTTTGTTGCCAGTGCCGTGTATGTTGTAAATGACATAACCGATGTGGAAGCAGACCGCGCACACCCGCAAAAACGTTTTCGTCCGATTGCGGCCGGGACTGTTTCAATTGTTGAAGGATATATCCTTGTCGGCGTTCTTCTGGCTCTTGCTGCGCTCAATGTTCTTGGTATGGATGTGCGGTTTGTTCTTATCCTCTGCGCATACTTCCTGATGAATCTCGCATACTCTTACAAGCTGAAGAACATTGTCCTTCTGGATGTGTTCGTGATTGCGGCGGGTTTTATGATGCGTGTTATTGGCGGAGCGTATGCTCTTCCTGTTGAAGTGTCGACGTGGCTTGTATTGTGCACACTCTTTATTTCTCTCTTTCTCGGCTTCGCCAAGAGGCGGTCCGAACTCGTTCTTGCCAAAGATAATGCTGTTGTTGAGCGAAAAGTTTTGGAACTGTATCGCATTTCGTTTCTCGATCAAATGTTGACGATTGCTGCCGCAGGCACGGTCATTTCGTATGCGCTGTATACAGTTGCTCCCCGCACATTGCAAGCTTTCCATACGGAGAAACTTATCTACACAACCGTTTTTGTCATTTACGGAATTTTCCGGTATCTCTACCTGATCCACACAACCAACTCAACCGACAACCCCACCAATGCAGTGACGTCTGATTGGCCAATACTTATCACTGCCGGATTGTGGGTGCTTGCCTGTATCTCACTGATCTACTTCAACGGTTAGAGCATGGTCGGACATAAATTGAAAACTCTTACGCTCGTGACCGGTGGATTATCCCGGCCCGATCTGGGGAGCCTGATTGAAATGGAAACAACGGATCGGCACCCCCGCGTTGTTTTTTTTGCAGACGCATTAAACACTGATGAGCTGGATGAAAAATTTCTTGAACGGACTCCGATATGGCGACGGTTCTTCTACAAAATGCTACCCGTGTCAGCTTCGCAAGTGATCGAAGCGCTGATCATAAAAAATAAATATGACGCGGTAATTTCCTGGGCTGAAAAACTTGGATTGCCGCTCGCGATTCTTATGAAGATAACGGGCAGCCGCGTGCCGCATGTCGGGTTATTTGGCTGGCCGGCGATAGGAAATAAAGGCCGCCTGTTGAAGCTTTTCCATTATCAATTTGATCGCATCATCATGTGGTCAACGGTGCAACGCGATAAGGTCATCAAGGAACTGGGAGTTCCGCCGTCGAAGATTGTGCTGATTAAATGGCCGGTAGACCAACAGTTCTTTCGTCCGATGCCGGCTACCAGTGATATGATTTGCGCTGTAGGAAGCGAGATGCGCGACTATCCGACTCTCATAGAGGCAATGCGGGGACTGCCAATTAAATGTCATGTTGCAGCAGGAACGCTGATCAAAAAAAATACGCGCTGGGACCAAGCGGTCCAAAAAATGAACGACCTGCCTGCGAATGTAACCGTCGGCAGAAAAGGTCCGCTGGAAATCCGCGATATGTACGCCCGATCCCGGTTTGTTATCATTCCTCTTCATCCGACAGAAACGGATAATGGAATCACTTGTATTCTCGAAGCGTTCGCAATGGGAAAGCCTGTGATTTGTTCCCGAACCCGGGGACAAGTGGATGTTATTGAAGAAGGACGAACCGGCATTTTTGTTCCGCCCGGTGATAGTGAAGCACTGAAGAGAGCAATCACGGAATTATGGAATAACCCCGAGCGAGCAGAGGCGATGGGACGCAATGCACGTGCATATATCGAACAGTATGCAACCCTCGATCAGTTTGTACAGCGTGTCCGGGGCATTGTAGAAGATTGCGTCGCAGATTACAACGGTGAACGGCAGATTCCGATAACCACAAGTCTGCCTTCCCCGCAAGCGCCGGTAACAAAAGAAACCACGCCGTCATGATTAGAACGAAGAAAAATATTCCGGTTCTGATGTATCACCGCATATGCAACATGGATGAACGGGAAGCGTCGAAATACGTTGTTGATTCGAAAACGTTTCGCGAACAGTTGCGCTATTTTTCGGAACAAGGATATACAACGCTCAAACTAGGGGATTTGCTCGGAGACTCCAATGGAGATTCCGCTCCTCAGAGAAAGCCACTCCTGATCACGTTTGATGATGGTTACTTGGATACATTTGAAAACGCCCTTCCCGCACTTCGGGACTTCGGATATAGTGCCATTGTGTTTGTTGTGGCGGACCTGAGCCGGCGAAATAATTGGTGGGACGCGCCAAAACAAATTGCCGAAGCCCGCCTTATGGAGCCGAAACATATGATTGAGATGAGCAAGCACGGGATTGAATTCGGCTCTCACGGCATTACTCATCGGTCATTGCCGCTATTAAGTAATAGCGAACTGGAATTGGAACTACATAAATCAAAAACAATCATTGAAGAAGTACTCGGACAGCCCGTGCCATACTTTGCCTATCCCTACGGCGAAGTCGATGATCGAGTGAAGAATGCCACAATCAGCTCAGGGTACGACTGCGCGTTTGCAAGCAACTCCGGGCCATTGGGTTTTCATTCTGATCTCTTCGAGATTCGACGGGTGCTTGTTGCCAACTTCTCGAACCCTGCATACTTGTATTGGAAACTTTCAGGTCTCAGCAAGACTGTCAAGTGGGGTGAGTGGGTTGGAAAAAAAGTCATCGGGAAACAACCCGCGTACACGTTATGACCGGCTGAGATTTTTCTCCTCTCCTTTATTCAGACTCTCGACACACATGCCCGCCTCAAATGCCGATAACAATGATGAAACAATTTCCTACCGGATAGTCCGTACTACTGAAGAGTTTGATCATCTCAGGAGCGAGTGGACACGCATCTGGGAGAATAGCGATGGGACCATATTTCAAACATTCGAGTGGCAGCGGACGTGGTGGAAATTTTTCGGGGAATCCCAAAAGCATACTCAGCTGTTGCTTATTCTTGCTCTGAATGGAAATTCTGTCCGCGGAATTGCCCCCTGTCTGATTCAACAGGTCTCGACCGCCGGCATTCTTACATTCCGACAATTAAAATTTATCGGGCACGGAATTTCCGACTATCTCGACCTTCTTTGCGAACCGGGTTATGAAGGAAGGGTTCATTCCGCGGTCGTGGACGCATTAACATCTTTACAATCCGAATTTGATGTCGCGGTGCTCGAGGATTTTCCTGACGCTTCATCCTTCTTTCGCCCCCTACATGATGCATGTGCGCGCCACGGTTTTACAGGAACAATGTTTGAGATAACACAATGTCCCCGGACCAACCTGCGGGAAACCTGGGAAGGGACTCTGACATCCCTATCGGCAAAACACCGAAAGGATATTGCGTACGAACTGCGAAACATCAATAGGAAATTTGAGGTTCAATTTGAATTGACAACTTCGGCAGATGTTGTTCCGGACAACATGGATCACTTCATCGCGATGCATCAGGAACGCTGGATTCATGCAGGGCACCAGGGTGTGTTTGAAGACAGTGTTCAGGCCCGCTTTCATAAGGAAGTTGCCATTGCGTGTTTTCAGCAGGGCTGGCTCTTCCTTGCGTTTCTTCGGTTGAATGGCAAACGGGTTGCCGTGAATTATGGATTCCATTGCAAAGAGAGAGTAATGACGTATCTGAATGGAATGATTGCGGGAGACGAAGTTGCAAAATATTCACCGGGGAAAGTGCTCCATCTCTATAGTATGCAGGAAAGCGTGAATCGAAAGTGCGGGGTGTATGATTTTATGCGGGGCCGCGAACGCTACAAGTATGCCTTGGGAGCTTTTGATGTTCCTAATTGGACTCTGATTCTTTACCCGGCAAATCGCCCATTCACGTCCGGGAAAATGAAAGTTCATTTTCTTTCACAGGCGATCCGGCGTCGACTCAAAAAAGAAAGAGCGATGTGTTCACATTTAGCAACCAGGCACGGATGGTTCTCCCGTGAGTTATTCAGTTATCTTGTCGAGGGAATGACTCGCAGTGCGCGTGATTCGATTCAAAAAATCAAAAGTCCCGAGAGAAATCTTCCAGACTAGCCCAATGCGCTCAGGCCGGGGGATATAACAAGTGGAAAAATTACACACTTTTGTTCCGTAATATGTGACGACGGTTGCAGTAACAGCTCACTTTATTTACTATATTACAAGGCATCCTTCTTGCCTAATTCATTACCATACACAATTTGTTATCTCTCGTGATTGAACTGGCTATATCAATAGTAGAGCTTCCTTTTTTGGCGGTGGGATTTTTCTTTACCACGTACCTCCTGTTTATCACGATTGCCCCGATGGTGATTTGGAAGCCGAAAAAGCAGGAATCGAAAGAGAAGAAAAAGAAGTTTGCCATTATCATCCCTGCGCATAATGAGGAGAAGGTCATTGATGTAACATTGCGCAGCGCAAAGCAGATTTCGTACCCTTCAGATCTTTTCGATCTCATTGTCGTTGCCGACAATTGTACAGACCGAACAGCAAAAATTGCACTGGCAAGCGGGGCTATTGTATTTGAGCGCTTCGACTCGAACCGTCGTGGAAAAGGGTATGCTCTTAACTGGATTATTCCGCAAGTTATGACCCGCCTCCCACAGTACGATGCGTGTGTGTTTGTGGATGCTGATTCTATTATCAAGCCGGATTTTCTTGAAGAGATGAATATCTCGCTGCAACGGGGCCATCGTATTATTCAAGGATCGGATCTTGTGCTTGACAACAGCAACTCATGGCGAGTACAACTTATGCTCATTGCGTTTGCCCTGCAAAATTATGTTCGACCGTTGGGCAAATCCAGGCTCGGATTCTCCACACCCCTCAAGGGGAACGGCATGTGTTTCGCCGCCGACGTATTGCGGACAATGAAGTGGGACGAAGGTTCATTGGGTGAGGATTTGGATATGGGAATGGAGTTGATTGCAGTGGGCGAGAAAATACATTTCAATCCCGACGCCGTAGTCTATGCTTCGATGCCTACCCAGGCCGAGAGTGCCGCGACCCAACGCACACGATGGGAAGGCGGACGCTTTGCAAGCATGAAGACGAAGGTGCCACGCATATTGCGCGAAGCATGGAAGCAAAAAAGCATTTATATATTTGAAGCGGCAGTGGATGCAGCCTTCCCGCCCCTTGCCATTATCTTGCTGAGTTCGGCAGTGTTTGTCCTCCTTAATGTTTTGTTCTTTAAGCTTGGCCTGCTGAGCACAAATATTCTAATTCTTGCCTGGCTATTCATTGTCGCCATTATCATTGTCCATTGTGTGTTCGGAATGATCATAGCCCGTGTTCATCCAAGAAATCTTCTTGCGTTTCTTTATGTGCCGCGTTTCCTTATTTGGAAATTAGGCGTGTACGGTACAATGTTGTCCGGCAAGGCTGCAAAGAATTGGGTTCGGACTGAGAGGTAAGGGGTATCTCTGTTGTTGTTTTAAGGTGTAAATTCTTTCTGGGGGGAAAATGTCATCATCTATCACTAAAGAACCTTTTGACGGAAATATGTCGGAAGATCTTTCAAATCCTTCTACGATATCAATGGCAACGGGACAGATTTTGTCGCGCAGCAGACGTTCGGGATTCTCCCGTTTGTATCAAACCCTCGCGGTGAAAGCAAAGATACGGCTCTGGAATATAATGGTTGCATCGCAGGGGCCTGAAAAGAGAATGTTTGATATTGTGGGATCCGCGGTGTTCCTGCTTCTGTTCTCCCCGATTTTTCTTCTGACATACCTTGCCATAAAATTGCAGGATGGGGGGCCCGCGATATTTACTCAAACGCGAGTCGGGAAGTGGGGAAAACGTTTTGACTTTTACAAATTCCGCTCAATGGTCGTGAATGCAGAAGACCTTAAATCGAAGTTGATGGCTTACAATGAAATGCAGGGCGTTACCTTTAAAATGAAAAACGATCCGCGAGTAACGAAAGTGGGCCGCATAATCCGGAAAGTGAGTATCGATGAACTCCCTCAGTTGTGGTGCGTCTTGAAGGGGGATATGTCACTTGTTGGCCCTCGCCCTCCTTTGCCAAACGAGGTCGAGTTATATGAGAACCGTCATTTCTATCGTCTCGATACCGTACCCGGAATTACATGTATCTGGCAGGTAAGCGGACGAAATAAAATTCAATTTGAAGATCAGGTGAAGCTGGATGTTCAGTATATCCATCAGCGTTCGATAACACAGGATGTCAAACTCCTCGTCAAAACTGTTCGTGCAGTAACAACCGGGAGAGGAGCTTCCTAAGAAATGTTTGACCAGGGTGAAACTGAGCTGGCCATGGATCGGATAGTCGATATGCAGGATTCCGGAACGCAGATGGAACACGGCTTATTGCCGCGAGCACGATTCATTGACGTCCTGCTTAGGAATTCTCCTTTGATAGGAACACGAATGAATCTCTCAATGCCCCGCGGTTGGGTTTCTCCGGTCGAGGCACGAATTCATCTTGGGATTCCGTATGGCGATCTCGTTGCAGAAGAACGCCGTTGTCTTGAAGGGCGCTCTTTTACAAAGAACATTTCCGTTCTCATTAGAGCGTTTGTTGCCTGGCTTCTCTCATCGCGCAAAGGCCTTCGCCCTGAACGCCGGCCGCGAATTGTTTCCGCACAGGTCGATAATATTACCATTGAAGATGCTCTTGCATACCTTGTCGCGCCTCCTTCCGGAGAGGGTGCACGGATTGTCTACATTGTTCATCCGCACGCTCTTAACCTGGCAGCCAGCGATAAACATTTCCAGGACCAGCTCCAGAAGGGCAATCTTGTCTTACCGGATGGAATCGGAATTCGAATTGCCGCTTCGATTCTTGGCGTCAGTCTTCGGCATAATCTGAACGGCACAGACTTGTTGCCGCAGATTTGTAAGGCAGCAGCAGATTCACATTTGCCATTGGTGTTGATTGGCGCGAAAGCGGAAATTGTCAGCGCGTGCGCAGAAAATCTGCAGCGGGATACTCCGGGTTTATCGATTCCCTTGTTTCATGACGGGTACGTGAATGATGAGAAATCGAAACAACTCGCCGAGCAAGTCAGAGGTATCGGGCGTTGTATCGTGTTGGTTGGAATGGGAAGTCCGTTACAAGAGCAGTGGGCATATACGTATCTTGCCGATCTGCCTCAGGCAACCGTTGTCACTGTTGGCGGTTTATTTGATTTCTTTTCGGGGAAAATTCCGCGCGCGCCCATGGCGTGGCGCGAACTTGGTATTGAATGGCTGTGGCGCTTGCGTCAGGAGCCTCGCCGGCTGGCGAAGCGATACCTGCTGGGAAATCCGCGTTTTCTGTTTCTTGCGTTGAAGCAGCGCTTGCTGAAGGCCTGAATCAACCTGCAAACACAAGCAATCTCGAACCTTCAACTCCTATGATTTCAAAGCGTACACGAACACAGATCGAAATCATTCCAAGCCTGACAATTTCTCTTCGGAGGATTAGCCCCGTGACGAATAATTGCGAGACGAAGTTTTTCGGACAAAAAATCATGGCCCGGTTACACTAATATGGAAAACCAGGTCAAAGGCATAATACTTCCTTCCGCTATCTCCGAATCGTTCAAGCCTCTCACGTATCAAATGCCGGTGGGTCTCTTGCCGATCGTGAACAAGCCCATTATGGAACATCAGGTGGAGTTGTTTACACGGTATGGGATAAAGAATATTTTCATCAGCTGTAATCATCTCTTCAACAAGGTTCAATCATATTTCGATAACGGTTCGAGATGGGGAGCAACGATCGGATACAACTTCGAACGGCCACCGTTTGGATTTGTCGCAGCGTTGAGGCAGATGAAGTCTCACTTCGAGACCGAAACTCTTGTTATCACTCAATCGGATGTAGTATCGGATATCGATTTGCGCGAGGTGTTGAAATTCCATTGGGAAAAACGAGCCGACGCAACTTTTGTCGTCACAACAAGCAGTGCCTCGACGGGTCTGAGTGTTTCGTTGGATGAAAATGAACGTGTTCATGCGGTGGGAACGCACAGCCATTCGGTTGCTGCGCGGCATCCGGTTGATGTGGGTATTTGCATACTTGAACCGGACGTACTGGATCTTGTTTCTGATTCGCACGGGTATAATCTCCTGCAAGCATGTTGGCTGGCAAGCCAGAATGTAAAGCTCAATCTGTTTGGATTTAAGATTACCCGACCGCTCACCCGTGTAACGAACTGGGCTTCATACTTTCGGGTTCAGAGAGAGATTCTTGATGGTAAGTATCCGGGCGTATTGATTCCCGGAATCCAATTGCAGCCCGGTGTTTGGGTCGGGAAAAATGTTGCGGCCTCCAGTGCGGTTTCGTTCGAAGCCCCGCTCGTAATTGGAGACAATTGCAGAATTGGCAAGGGTGTGAAACTTGGGAAAGGCACTATCATCGGTCATGATGTCATGGTGGATGTGGGTGCCGTGTTGAATCATGCCATCGTTCTCTCTAAAACCTTTGTGGGACCGCAGACGGTGATCGAGGATTCAATTATTCATGGCAACCTGATGATTGACATCCAGAAAGAAACGTTCATGCCGATTGAGGACAAACTCGCTGCGTTGGAGATTGAGCGGCCGAAAATGGGTTTCACCGTGTATGCATTTGCTAACAGAGTGATTGCAGTTCTTCTCTACATTCTTCTTTCTCCTTTTTTATTAGTATTGTTTTTTAGCCTTATCGTCGGATTGAAATTTCCCTTGTTGACGCGGGTGAAGCGTATTGCTCCGGACTTGCGGGAACTTGCCGCCGGCAAACTCCGCCTCAAGGTTCTTGAGCTTATGTATTTCGGACCTGCAGATCTACAGCAGCGCGCTGTCGGGCACAATCCCGATCCTCTTACAGTGTTGCCTCATTTGCTTGCGCGTATCGGTAACCTGACCAATGTGGTAAAAGGAGAGATTTTATTGGTAGGGAACAGGCCGATGGATCCTGAACTCGCTTTCAGTATCACAGAGGAATGGCATCGCACGCGGTTCAAATGCCAGGGCGGCGCCATCAGCATTCTTGACACAAACGAAGTAGACGAGACCACCGAAGAAGAACAAGTGATTGCCGAAGGGTACTATGCAGTCCACCGGCATCTCTGGATGGATATGAGTGTGTTGGTGAGAGGGATGTGGAGATTATTTTGGAGAATGGTTGGAACAAAGAAAGTTGTTCGCGAATACCGCACCATCCCGCAAGAAGAACCTGCCTGATAGGTTTCCTACCTATTTTTTCCCGTGTGCATAGGCATACGCAGCGCACAGCACGTAGACCAATTGCCCGTTTTGGTTTACGGCAACTTCGTTTGTTGACCAGCTGTCATTGTCAGTATAACGCTGATCGATTGGGACATCGCTGCGTTTATTGTAGCCGTTCGGAAATTTCTTGTCGTTGGGGTCGGGATTTTCATTCGGCCCGCCGGCAAGCATGCCGGGAAAATCGTGCGGTGTTGCGTTCAGCGTTTTAAGCCAATGATGGAACGCATTCTTCATTCCGTTTACTCCAAAACCGCTGAGATACACAAAGCCGTTGGAGTTCTGTCCGAATATGTAATGCAATTGTTGTTCTGCTGTAAAAAAAGATTGTTGGTCTTTGTTCAGGCGCCAATCATACAAGTTGTAATTCGCGACCCTCGCTAAGGATGTCCCTAACGATCCCCAGTAATAATATCCGACAAATCCAAACGGATGCTTTTCGCGATCAGTATTTGCTTCTCTTGCCCGCGACGCAAGAAGCTTGCTGAGTTCATTTTGTTTTGCAGCATTTCCCTTGGCGGATTTTAGGTACAAGAGATATCCCAGATTTGTTTGATTGTTGAAATCAGATATCCATTCGCTGCCCGGATCCCGGCTGAGAATGTATTGATTGTAGTTTTCATCGCCGGTTGCAAGAAACAATCCGCACGCCGCAAAAAATCTTGCCTGACCATCCGAATCATCCTGATACGTATCGCAATTCTCCGTGATAAGAATTTGCTCGGGATGTGACTGCAGGAAATTCCATCCCTTCACAGCAGCCCGATGCATTTTCTCAGCATACGCCGGATCTATGTCTTTAAACAGTGTTGAAGAATAAGCGAGAACACCCGAGGCGGAAGCTGTTGCAGCCGTTGTTTTGTTTGTTAACTCATAACCGGTAATC
>JBKJJX010000336.1:0-5373 GCA_046597825.1 Bacteroidota bacterium
GTTTCAAATTCAGCTTTTGTCAGCGAACCCGGCAGTTTGTTAACTCCGTTCACATAATTTCCGAGGACCGTGATAGTTGAGAGATCGGGCAGGTACGCTTCGTACGCAAAGTTGGCAACATTCAAATATTGCTGACTGTGCTGCCTGAAGCCATCGAGGTTTGAATAGTTGTACGTAAACAGCACACGGTTATTTTGATTGAGCAATCCCAACTTAGCGCCGGTGTGGCGCAGGCCAAACTGTCCGGTTTGCCCGATCAGTCCGACAAAGTTTTGCGGGAAATACATATCAGACATAAAATTGATGACGCCACCCGGCGCATTTGCATACAGTGAAGAAAGATTTCCTTTCGCAACTTCAACGCCGCCGAGCGATGTAAAGTCAATTGCATCGAGAACGCTTTCTCCGTCGGGATCGGATTCTGGAATTCCGTCCACCAGAATTCGCACGGCTCTCGCGCCGGAGTTTGATCGCGTGCCGAATCCCCGCAACGAAATCCGCAAGTCTGTATTGCCGAAGCGGGACTGAAGGAACATGCCGGGAACATCGGCGAGTACATCTTTAGCAGAGATTTTCCTTCCAAACGAAAGTTCTTTCTTGTCTACTGCAAACACGGAGTACGGAATGTCGATAATGCGTTCGCTTGAACGCGTGCCGATTGTCGTCACCTGTTCTATCTCGTACTTTGCGGTATCAGCTTCGGACTCTTCCTGTCCAAAACAGAACGAAGCAAGGAAGACGCCCCATGTAATGGAGAGAATTTTCCAATGTAGACATTTCATAAGCGGGATTCTTTTTCTCAACTCTCTATTTGATATGAACGCAGGAAAGCGGAAGGGGAAGGGTTGTCAAAGCATAGTCTGCCGCGCAAAGCAACGCTCCGAATTAAGCTGTCCGACCATGACTTAGAATAGTCTTTTGCTTGTCGAAAATCAAGAACAGAAAAATGGTAGTGCCTCCATGTGAAGGCACTACCAATAGAGTGCTAATGCGCCGTCAACTCTTTCATCCAACTAAACAAAATCAGAGGTTCACACCCAGGCCGATCGAGCCGATAAAATTTCTCGGTAGCCCCGGTTCAATGAATACCGGTTTTCCGGCAATGACATCGGGGTTTACCCATGCAGAACCGATATATTTTACATCTGCCAAATTATTTATTCCGGCAAATGCATTCACAAATAATTTATCGTTTGCGAAATTGAGGTGTTCAATTCCGATTGCAGCGTTCAGAATTGTGTATGATGGAACGACAATCGTATTCGCATCGTTGGCAAAATATTTTCCCACACGCTGCATGTTTGCACTCACGAAAGCGCCTTTGAGCTGTGCAGGCTTGAACTTGAATCCGACATTATAGAAAATATCCGGAACGCCAACGACTCTATTGCCTGCGTAGTCGGCAAGTTTTCCCGGCTTGTTGTAATGCACGGAGTCAACAACATACTCCTTGTATTTGTTGCTCGAAGCAGTGAATGCGGCATTGAAAGAGAGGCCGTTGTTAAACTCAATGTTCCCCCCAACTTCAAATCCCATGCGCTGTGTTCTTCCCGCCGTAAAAAATAACGTGCCATTGCTGTATGGAATGATATCGTTCTTGACCTGCAGCCAATACAACGCTACATCATACGTGAGGTTTGCAAATGGGTCGGCCCCGCCCAGAACCATAATCTGCTTGGTGCCGATTTCAATTGTTGTGGAAGTGATCGGCTCCAGCAGCGAGCTGATTGCTTTCGCCGCGTCGGGAGCGAGCGGGTCTGAGTCGGTTTCATTTCCGGCCGGGACTTCTACCCCGCCCCCAAGGTTCGCATAAATGCTCTGTGTAGGAGAGAGACGGTAGGTTATCCCGAGCTTTGGCGTTACGTTCTCGAATGTTTTTTTCTCGCTGATAACAGTCGGATCAAAATAGCTTTCGTAGTTGTACGTGATGTTGTCATAACGGAATCCGAGAAGAGCCAGCCAGTTTTCGCCGATCGCCATCTCGTTTTGAACGAATGCGCCGAAGTTGTTTGCGCCTTCACGCTTGTTGTCCCGCAATGTTCCCCTCTCAACGGATGGAGAAACGTTATAACGATTATAGAATTGAATAGCGCCATCCTGGTACGCATCATCGAATCCCACAAGAAACGTATTGTGCAGATTCGGGCTGAAGGATGAACGGTTCGTGTACATGCCGCTTCCGCCAACATGGTAGCGTGTAAATTCACGGAATTGATTTCGCTCCGAACGCTGGATGCTTTTCGGCTGGGCAAAGGCAGAAGCGCTTACAAAATTATTGTCATCAATCCCGTGAGAAAGAGTAATGCCAATTCTCCCGACCCGATTATTCCTTCGCTCGTCGCGTTTGATAAACAATGCAGAGTCCGCTTGTTGAGGAAGAGAATCGTACTGCGCTTGTGTCAACGCTCCGGGAATGCGAAACAGATTACTCGTCGCGGAGATGTGAACGCCGAGTATTGTTCTCTCGCCGACTTCTGAAATGATGCCGGTGTTTAACATTGTTTGCGAACTGTTCGAATGATAACGCCAGCCGTCCGACTTTATGTTGATGAGAGAGAGATACATTTTTCCCGAACCGATTATTGCACCGGCGTTCACCATATCTTTGCGAAACCCGAAGCTTCCAAACGATTCGGTAACAACGCCGAATGGCGATTCAAACATTGTGTTGGACATGATGTTGATAACGCCACCCGATGCATTCCCGTAGATGGATGAAGCATTCGATCGCATTACCTCAATTGCCCCCGCTCCGGAAATGTCAACCATGTCGAACGACGTTCTTCCGTCCGGTTCAGTTTCCGGAAAGCCATTGGTGAGTATGCGGACGCCCCGCGATGTACCCGCGTTGGATCGCTGGCCAGCTCCCCGGGCGCCGTATCCGCGGATGGAGATTCGTACGTCCGTTCCTCCGGCACGCGATTGAACCAGCACTCCGGGCACCCCGGCGAGAACTTCGTCAAGTCCGTACCCTTTACCACCGGCAATATGTTTCTGTTGGATTGTTGTGATCGAAAACGGGACCTGAATCCAGGGTTCAGCCGTTCGTGTTCCCATGGACGTAACAGGAGGCAGATGATATTTTACTGTATCCGATTTTTCCTGGGCGAATGAAATTGAAAATGCAATGAGTGCGAATAGAATAAGTCGTAGCCGTTTCATATTCCGAAGTCCTTTTGTGCGTGATTGGAAATCCTAACCCTGGTGGCGCGAATTCAAGACAGACCGATGAGTCTTATCGCGTAACCCGGCAAGAGATAGATTGGGAGAAAATATCAGGTAAGAGGGAGAGCGGGTGGAGATTTATCACGAATGTCTTTGAATGATTCAAACGGAATCAGCTGGGCAGGTGCAGCGTTGGGGAGAAGGAAGAAATGTTCTGTGTGAAGACAAGCGTCAAATGTAAATGCCTGAGGCGCATTGTTCTTGTCGAATGATTCCCAGTTGAGTGAGGGAACCGTAATGCAAGGTTTGTTGCTTGCCTTGGGGTGATTGGCTTCATACTCATCGTCAAACAGCTCGACTTGGAAAGCGAGATAGTTCGTCGCAAGTATCAATGCAATGAGAGAGTATGTAAGCCGCCGGAATTTCACGAAAGAATTGATCAGTGAGGTCAGATGGATTGCACACCAATAATAAAATATCGACGAGTTAATTGCAACAACCAGGTTTCCTTAATGAACTACCAGCATCTTTCTTGCCTGGACTGTGGTAGTCGTTCGCAATTGATAGACATACACCCCGCTCGCCAATGTACCGGCGTTGAAATCCATTTCGTAGCTTCCCGCATTTAATTCCCTGTTAACGAGTGTTGCAACTTCTTCGCCCAATACGTTAAACACCTTCAAGGATGTAATTTCCGAATACTGTATGCTGAATCTTATCTTTGTGACAGGATTGAAGGGATTGGGATAGTTTTGCATTAACATTGTCGTTGCCGGTAAGACTGATTCTTCAATAGAGGAAGTAACGATCTGGTTTCTATAAAACTGAATTCCTCCTCGTTGGGTGCCGATGAAAAGGTCTTTATCGCCGTCATTGTCGATGTCAACAAAGGACGGCGCTGATTCCAACATTGTCTCTGTGTTTGCGTAACGATTTGTCCGGCGGATGAACTGCGCTGAAGTCCTCGACCCGATATTTTCGTAGAATTCAACCCGGCCTTCACCCGTGCCGATGAACAAATCGAAATCGCCGTCGCCATCAATATCTGTAAAGGTCGGGAAAGCGTTTTGGCCTGCGACAATGTTCTGATAAAAAGTTGAATTCAGTACGGGCTGAAAACTCGCGGGCGTTCCGTTGTTTCTGTAGAAACTAATTCGCCCATCATTCTTACCGATGAATAAATCCTGATCGCCGTCATCATCGATGTCTACAAATGTCGCCGCCGCAGGCGTTCCAAGATTGATTGTATCGACGGGCGAAGGTTCTGGTACGAAGGTCGCAGATTGTGCGGTGCCGATGTTGTGATAGAATTTCACCCTTCCATTGTACATTGCGATGAACAAATCCTTTCTGCCATCACTGTCGATGTCGACAAACGCGGGGGCGAATGAAAAGCCGCCGGTAATATTCTGATAGGCTGAATCGACAAGACGGAACGAGGGCGAAGAGGGTGTTCCATTGTTTCTGAAATGCGAAAGCTGTCCGTTCAGATTGCCGACAAACATATCCTGATCGCCATCAGCATCGATGTCGACAAAAGCGGGATGCGCATTCATCCCAACATCTATCATCGAGAGGAAGTTTTTTGTCTGAAGGGAAAGCATTGGAGATGTTTGTGTGCCGATGTTCTTGTAGAACAAAAAACCATCACGTTGTTGAAGAGATGCAAGCACGCCGATGAACATATCAAGATCTCCATCGCCGTCAATGTCAACAAACGTCGGATGATTGAAGCCGTTCGTAATAACCGGCTGGTTTACCGGAAAGTGGCTTGTATTGCATCTTATAGTTGGTGAGCCGGGAGAGCCGAAATTTTGAAGAAAGAAAATCCCGTTGGAAAATAAGTCGCCGACAAACATATCGGGTGCGCCGTCCCCATTGATATCGGCGAAGCGATATGAGCTTGCACCATGTACATTTGCCGGAAACGAAGTTGATGTGCACGTGTCGCCGTAAATCGTAATGCGTTGCCAAAATGTTGTGCGCAGGGCGAGAGAAAAATTCGTTGCTGAGCCGACATTCTCATAAAAATTTACTGTTCCGATATAATTGCTGGAGATAAAATCCAGATCGCCGTCAGCATCTATATCAATCAGCGCGGGGATGCTGTTTTCTCCTGCAAAGACAGGCGACCCGCTTGAATCACGCAGCGCCGGAGTGACAAGAGTGAAGAAAGGAGTTTGCGCAGTTCCGGTATTTCTGAAAACT
>JBKJJX010000354.1:0-12122 GCA_046597825.1 Bacteroidota bacterium
TCCAACATGAACAGGGACAATACTTGAATCAATAAACGTGACCTTGAAAAATCTGATCATCATAGCAAAGCCGCCCGCCTTCGAAGCAACCGAAAGAAACGCAGTAATGGTTATCGGTGCACCTTCGTAGACATCCGGCGTCCAGAAATGGAAAGGCACGGCTGAAATTTTGTAACCGAATCCCGCCAGCGCCAATACTCCCGCAATCAGCAATGCCAGTTCGTTGAAGTTACCTTTCGCCAATACCTGATTGACCGTGTAAATGTCGAGCGATCCCGTCATTCCATAGATGATTGAAATACCATAAAGCATCAGGCCGGAAGAGAGAGCACCATAAATCACATACTTCAATGACGCCTCGCTTGAATCCTGCGCTTCCCGCGTATATCCGGAAAGAATATAGGATGTGATGGAAGAAAGTTCGAGAGCGAGATACATCATCAGCAAGTTACTTGCACCCGCCATCAACATCATTCCCAATGTCAGGGCAGCAAGCAGCGAGTAGTATTCACCCAATCGCCTTCCGGCAGAATTAAGCTCAGAAGATTGAAGTGAGAACAGAAGTATGAGAACAGCCGAAATCAGAATTATTAACTTGAAGAAAAACGAAAACGAATCAACCGCAATCATGCTTGAAAAAATCGAAGCATTCGCGCCTGAGAGAGGAAGCAGGAATGCCAATGAGACGATGAACCCGGCCAGCACTACAACGGCAACGACTATCGATGAACGGCGGAAGATCAAATCCGCAAGTATTGCCGCGAGAAACGTAATGCCTAGTACTGTCTCAGGATAGAAGGAGTGAAGATCTTTGAGGATTTGATCAGCCATCCCTCAATTCGCTCCCATCATCGTAACAGCCTGTGCTGTATGAAGAATGTCTGCAAGATGATTCAATGACGTATTCATCAGATTCAAGATAGGCGATGGATAGATTCCAAGGAAAATAACTATTGCTGCAAGCGGCACCAGCATAATCATTTCGCGATTGTCCATGTCGGTAAGATTCTTCCATTTCTCCGGAAGCGTTCCGAGGAATACACGCTGCAAGGTCCACAACATGTACCCTGCGGTGAAAACAATTGTAACGGCGGCAATAATGGTCAGAGTCCGGAATGTTTGAAAAGCTCCGAGCATCGAGAACGCCTCGCTGACGAATCCGCTGAGTCCGGGTAAACCCAGCGCCGCAAAGAATGCTATCGTCATAACGCCGGCATACTTCGGCATCTGGTTCATCAATCCGCCGAACTCGTTGAGGCCACGTGTATGTGCACGATCGTAGATAACTCCGACAATCAAGAAGAGCATTGCGGTGATCGTTCCGTGGTTAAACATTTGGAACACAGCGCCGGTCATTCCCTGCGTATTCATCGAAGCCATGCCGAGCGTGACCACACCCATGTGGCTGATACTCGAATAGGCGATCAACTTTTTGAAATCCGTTTGAGCCATTGCAACAAGCGCTCCATACACCATGCTGATAACTCCCAGCAATGCAATCCACCACGAATAATGAACCATCGCATCGGGAAAGATCGGAATACTGATCCGCATGATGCCGTATGTTCCCAGCTTCAGCAACACGCCGGCAAGTATAACGCTGATGGGCGTCGGCGCTTCCACGTGCGCATCCGGAAGCCACGTATGAAATGGAAAGCTCGGAATCTTGATTGCAAACCCGATAAACAATCCGATGAACGCCACGTAACGCCATGTCGTGTGCATTCCTGCAAGAAGCGAATCAGGTGCGAAGTTCCCGGCGTCCATCATCTGAAGCATATTGAATGTGTAAATCTTTTCGAGTCCGTCTGTCCCGTGCTTCATCGCATCCGCAACCGAGTAGAGTGTACCGCTGCCGTCAATGTACGCATTCACACTGAAGTACAGGGCAATCATGACCAGCAACATCAACACGGAACCGAACAACGTATAGAGGAAGAACTTGATTGCGGCATACTCACGCCGCGGCCCGCCCCAAATTCCGATCAGAAAATACATCGGCAGCAGCATGACTTCCCAGAACATATAGAAGAGGAAGAAGTCCAGCGAAACAAACACGCCCATCATACCAGTATCCAGCAGCAGTAGAAGCGCAAAATATCCTTTCAGGGATTTGTCAATTTTCCAGGAGGAGATGACAGCAACAAAACTTATGATTCCGGTGAGCAACACCATCGAAACACTCAGGCCATCGATGCCCAGCAGATATTCAATATGAAGACGGCCGAACCAGACAACGCTTTTAATATCGATCCATGACGCCCGTTCAACGAATTGCATCCCTGCCTGAGTATTGATGCCGGCCATTCCCTTGTCGAATTTCAGGACGAGGGCAATGGCAACAAGCAGTTGCAGTCCGACGAAAAAAAGCGCCGTCCAACGGATCGTATCCCTCTGTTCTTTTGGCATGATGAGTATTGCAATCATCCCTAGCACGGGGATAAACGTCACCCAGGTGAGAATACCTACGCCAAGTATCGAGAATTCCATTTTTTATCCTTTGAGAAAAACTGAATCGGAACTACACAAATCTCATTACAAAATAAAACACCATCACGCTGAACACCGCAAGGATAATGTACGTCTGCACTTTGCCGGTTTGCGTTTTCTTCAGCACGATGCCGAAGAACCCTGAAATATATGCGACTGCATTTACCGCACCGTCAACCACCCACGTATCGAACCATCCGCTAACCGTGGCAATGATCTTTGTCGCCCAGCCGGAGCCGTTCACGACACCATCGACAATCGTGTTGTCGAACCAACGCAGCATATTTGAGAAGCGCAATGCACCGCCAACAAACAACCAACCGTACAACTCATCGAAGTACCACTTGTTGAGCAGGAACTTGTGAACGCCGCTCATGCTCGCTGCAATCTTGTCTGCGTTTATTCTCTTCATCTGATATGTTGCGAATGCAAGGGCAATACCGAGGGAAGCGACAATCAACGAAAGGATCATACCCGCGTTGTGCGCATGATGGTGGGCTTCTTCAAAGATTTCGGCAGAAGGAGCAGCCACAGTAACAGGAACAACTGATTCGGGCCGCTCAGCTGCAAGAGAGATCCAGCCTTGCGATCCATTAAATGGATTCGTGCTATAGAAGAAGAACAGCGAAAGCGCAGCGAGAATCATGAGCGGAACTGTCATGACCTTCGGCGATTCGTGAATATGATTTAAGCGGTCGGCTTCTTTGTGTTCACCGAGGAATGCAAGGATAACGATCCGGAACATATAGAATGCCGTCAGCCCGGCGACCAGAAATCCGATGATCGGAATCAGCAAATGCCCGGTCAAACTGCTGAACGCAAGAGTTCCGGAAAGAATGGAATCTTTGCTCAGGAATCCCGACGTGAGCGGCACGCCGGAAATGGCAAGCGTGTAAATGAGAAATGTCCAGAACGTAACCGGCATCTTCGCTTTCAGTCCGCCCATGTTACGGATATCCTGCGGGTCGGTGTGATGATCATGCTGATGGTGGAGAGCATGATGCATCCCGTGAATCACCGACCCGGAACCCAGGAATAATCCGGCTTTGAACATTGCGTGCGTGACGAGATGGAAAAATCCGGCAGTGTACGCCCCAACACCCAACGCCATCACCATATATCCAAGCTGGCTGATCGTGGAGTACGCAAGAACTTTCTTGATGTCGTTCTGTGCTATTGCAATGGTTGCGGAGATGAACGCGGTGATTGCGCCAATGTATGCAATCACAAGTAATGCATCAGCCGTCATGAGCGGGAACGTGCGGGCGATAAGGTACACGCCAGCGGCAACCATCGTCGCTGCGTGGATCAACGCGCTGACGGGCGTCGGGCCTTCCATTGCATCCGGCAACCAAACGTGCAGGGGGAATTGGGCGGACTTACCGACAGCGCCGCAGAAAATCAATATACCGGCAGCGGTGAGAATCCATTCCTTTCCGTAGGGAACTGTGCCGGACTGAATACCTTCAAATATTTCCTTCAGCCCGAATGTGTGGAACGTCGTAAAGAGAATCATAATGCCGATGAAAAATCCGACGTCACCGACACGGTTGACGATGAATGCTTTCATTGCAGCATTCGACGCACTCTTCTTCTCATACCAATGTCCGATAAGCAGATACGAACTCAAACCGACCAACTCCCATCCAACATACAAGAGAAAGAGATTGTTGGAGAGAACGATCATCAGCATTGAAAAAGAGAAAATACCGAGGAATGCAAAGTAACGGGAGTACCGGACATCACCCTGCATGTATCCGATAGAAAAGAAATGAACGAGCGTACTGACGAGGGTAACGACCACCAGCATGATCGCCGTTAAATTGTCAATCGCAAATCCAAGAACCCACTTGAACGGCCCGATGCCCGGAACGTTGTGAAAGTCGACCCACGTAAAATTCAGAGAAAGCGTCTCGTCGTGGTGATGCATCAGTTTTTGATACAAAATGGTCAGCGCCAGAATCAGAGCTGTCGAAATAATTGTCGTCTCAAGCCAATCGCCACTGCGCGGAAGCTTCTTGCCGAAGAAGATCATGATCGTGAAGCCGATCAGCGGCAGAACGAGAATGACAAGCGAAAGATTTATGAGAAGTTCTGGAGACATAGACAACTTTTTGTAATCACATCATGAACAGCGGCACGAACTTACTTCTGACAAACGAAAAAAATGAAATCACTCTTTATTTTCCCGAACGTCATTGCTTTATCTTCCTCTTCAAAATACATTTGCAATAATCTGCTTGTTTCGCTGCTCTCATCGAGAAAGTTACGCTTCAATCCAATCAATTCCCCTGTTACCTGCTCCGCACCCAATTGAAATACCCCGAAGCTCTGACTCTGCGCTTAAATATTTCCGCGTAACATACTTCCGTACCCTTTGTTGCAACACCCGACGAGCCTCTCGACTTCAGTTTCTCATAGAGCACGACAAAGTCAGAACGTTGACGAGATTCCCGAACATTCTTGCGCCGTCCGCGCTTATTCTTTCATGTGAGAAATTTCGTCAACATTCACAGTTTGGAAGCGATGGTAAATATTGAGAACGATTGCCAATGCAACTGCCGCTTCTGCCGCGGCGAGAATGATCACGAAAATGGCAGCGACCTGACCATCGAAATTCATTCCTCCGTAACGGGAGAAGGCAATAAAATTGATGTTCGCCGCGTTCAGCACAAGTTCAACTCCCATCAACACCAAAATGGCATTGCGGCGGGTGGCGATAGCATAAATACCGAGAGCGAACAGAATCGCACTCACGATAAGAAAATGCGAGAGCCCTACGTGCGGCAGCCAGCGAAATATTTCGGAAACAAATTTTTCCATTACAAAAATCCTGATTACACCTTGGATCGTTTTCTGGCGAACATAGCTGCACCCATGAGCGCAACAAGAAGAATCACCGATGCAATTTCAAACGGGAGTAAATAGCCTGTCATCAGCATCTCGCCGAGAGTTTTCGTGGTTGTAGTTGCGACTGTCGTTGCGGGAGCCGGCACGTCTTTCCATGTCGAGTAAAATATTCCGCCCAATGTGCCCGCAACAACAGCAACGAGAATCAGGGCTGGAATTGAATGCAGCGTTCCGCTCTTCAACTCCACGTTCACAACTTTATTCGTCAGCATAACGCCAAACAGCATCAGCACAAGAATACCGCCGACGTAAATCAGAACCTGAGTCACCGCAAGAAAATCGGCCTCAAGAAGCACATACAGCGCGGCAACACCGAAGAACGTAAAAAGAAGTGAGAATGCTGAATAGATAATATTGCGCGAAAAAACAACGATGCACGCTGAAACGACAGTGATGAGGGCAAAAGCGAAGAAAACAATATCAAACAATTGCATACGGGCTACGATTTATTTTCAGGATTGTTCCCCGGTGAGGCTGGCGTAGAAACCGGGGCCGCAGGTTTCGGTGCTGCTTTTTTCTCGGCTTGTTCTTTTTCATGGCCGGCGAGCTTTGTCTTTGCTGCATCAATTTCAGCAGGAGTCATCGTCGAGAAATTGTAGATAAGATTTGTCCGCTCATACTCGGCAAACTCAAACACATCTGTCATCTTGATGCATTCCGTGGGACACGGTGGAACACACAAGCCGCAGTAACAACATTTTGCAATATCGATATCGAACACCGGCACGTACAAGCGCTTCTTTGTGCCGACCGAAGTAAGTCCGAGGTCAACATCGGGTGTCGACTTGAGAGTATGGATGGTAATACAATTCACCGGGCACGCCATCGCACACTGGTCGCAGCCGATGCAATCATCCATATTGACATACAAACGGTTACGCGCACGCTCGGGAAGTTTCAGTTTCACTTCGGGGTACTGAATCGTCACAGCGGGCGTAAACAAATGCGCCCACGTGATTTTCATCCCGACAAGAACTGTCCAGATGCCTTCCCAAATGTCTATAAAGTATCGACCCATAATTCTAATCAGCCTTATAGCTTAATCGCAACGCCAGCAAACAAAAAGAAACTATCCTGTGTAGAAGTCGTTCTCATAATCCAACAAGTTGGATGCAACCAACTGAGCACAGGCAGTTCAAATCCAACCGAGTAATAAGGCAGGCCTCCTATTACCAAACTTGCAGTGAACTTCATTCCAAATCCAAGGTGTGGTGTAACACCCCCGAGAGGAAATCTAAACTTCAAGCCCGCATCCAGCCCAATCCATTTTTCATACCTGTCATCGCGTTCATTAGGAGCTCCAAGCACTCGCGTGCGCCAAAACTGCATTCCAACAAGTACACCGAACGATTCCTTTGTCCTGTACTCCCAATGCAATTGTTGGCTTAGACGTTTTGAAAACTCAGCACCGTTCGTCTGATAGCCGATCGCTCCGGAAAACCACCCTCCCGAATCACGATCGTATCGTGAAAGCGGCAACAATTTTATTTGAGCATCTGCGGCGCCGAATACAAACAGAACACTCCATATCCAAATCTTCATCAACACTCAGAAGGAGATTAACTCCGGTGCCACGTTACCTTCCCATCATCACCCAAAATCCAACACCGATCATCACAACAAATGAAAACGGTATCAACACTTTCCATCCGACGTACATCAGCTGATCAACGCGCAAACGCGGCAATGTCCATCGCAGCCACATTTGCAGGAAGATAAACGCCATGCCTTTGTTGATGAACCAGAACAATCCCCAGAACGGGCCCGAAAGAAAATCGCCAAACGGAGAATTCCATCCGCCAAAGAACACCGTTGCTGCAATCGCCGACACAGCAAACATGTTTGCGTACTCCGCAAGAAAGAACAGCGCAAACTTCATTCCCGAATATTCAGTGTGGTAACCGGCAACCAATTCCGATTCCGCTTCCGGAATATCAAATGGTGTACGGTTTACTTCGGCGAGCGAGGCAACGAAATAAATAAGCGTCGCAACAAACAGGAGTGGAAATTTTTGAAAGACAAACCAATTCCAGAAATAGCCTGACTGTGCCCGATTGATTTCCTGCAAGTCGAATGAGCCGACGATCATGACGACGGCAAGCAACGAGAGCGCAATGGGGATTTCGTAGCTGACGATTTGTGCAGCCGAACGCATCGCTCCGAACAATGACCATTTGTTGTTCGATGCCCAACCCGCCATGAGCAAACCGACGACGACAAAAGAAGAAATCGAAATAACATAGAAGAGTCCGACGTTGATTTCACTCCCAACGTATGCCGCGCTGAACGGAATTGCTGCAAATGCCGCGTAGGAACCGACGAACACTACAAACGGTGCCATGATAAAAAGCAACTTATCCGCGGCAGAAGGAATAATATCTTCCTTTTGAATGAGCTTGAGAATATCGGCGATGGTTTGCGCCCAGCCATGCCAGCCGCCGGTACGCATCGGGCCGAGACGATCCTGCATATGAGCGGAAATCTTTCGTTCCCACCAGACCGCAAACAAGGCGAACGGAACGATCCACAAGAGCGGCACAAACGCCATCAATGTGTAGACAAGAATTTCGTTTTGAAGTATGTTGATGAGAAAATCTTTCATCTGTCCACCTCACCAAGCACGATATCAATACTACCGAGTATTGCGATGACGTCCGCAATCATACAACCGCGGGACATCGCAGGAAGAATCGAGAGATTTACGAAGCAAGGCGGACGCACCTTCACCCGGTACGGACTTGCTGTTCCATCCGCAACGACATAAAAGCCCAGCTCACCCTTCGGCGTTTCAGTCCGGACAAATACTTCCGCGGCATCGGGACGGATGCGTTTGGGAATAGCAGATTGAACATCGCCGGCGGGAAGTTTGTCAATTGCCTGTTCAATAATATTCAGGCTCTGCTCCATCTCTTCGACACGCACCATATACCGGTCCCAGCAATCGCCGAGCGTGCCTTTCAAGCCTTTGCCAATGGGAATTTCAAAACTTAGCTGGTCGTAGAGAGAATACGTATCGTTCTTACGAAGGTCCCACTTCACGCCGGAGCCACGCAGCACCGGTCCGGTTGCGCCGTAGTTGATTGCAACATCAGCAGGCAACACGCCAACGTTCGCCGTTCGTTCGACAAAAATTTTATTGTATGATAAAAGATTGTTCAGCTCTGTGATGGTGCTACGGAAATATTTGCAGAAGTCCTTCACTTTTTCATTGAAACTTGCAGGCACATCGTGTGAGAGTCCGCCGATCCACATGTAATTGTAGAGAAGGCGTGCGCCGCATGTATGCTCGAAGATATCGAGGATAGCTTCACGGTCGCGCAGACAAAAGAGGAACGGTGTGAACGCTCCGATATCCATTCCGTATGTGCCGATGGCAATTAAATGACTGGCGATGCGCTGAAACTCCGCCATAATGATGCGGATGTATTCGACACGTTCCGGAACTTTTATCTTGAGAAGTTTTTCGCACGCGACAACGTAGCCGAATTCAGCGTTCATCGCTGCAACATAATCCATGCGGTCACAATACGGAATGACCTGCTGGTAACTCACCATCGCCTCTGCATGCTTCTCGAAGCAGCGATGCAGGTATCCGATATGCGGAATTGCATCGACAATGATTTCCCCGTCGACAATCAGCTCAAGGCGAAGCACGCCATGTGTTGACGGATGCTGCGGCCCCATGTTGATCACCATCTCCTCGGACTTCAGCGCTCTGCCGAAACCGGGGACGATCATTGATCGGGAAACTATGTCTTCGTGTGCGAGTGTGTCTTGCATTGTCGTCAGTACGGCACTTTCATTCCGTTGTAATACTCAGGTACCTGAAAATCTTTTCTCAGCGGATACCCTTCCCAATCGTATGGCATCAGGATTCTCCGCAGGTCGGGGTGTCCATCGAAAATAATTCCAAACATGTCGTACGCTTCACGCTCATGCCAGTTCGCAGTTTTCCAGATGGATTCAACCGATTGGCAATGCGGGTTTTCGATCGGGACATCAACCTTGAGCGTAATTTTGTGATTCCATTTCATTGAGTGCAGATGATACACCACGCCAAGCTTGCCGCCTGTATAGTCAATTCCGCTTAAGCACATCAGAGAATCAAATGCGAAATTCTCTTCATCACGCAGCAAGTGTGCAATCTCTTTGATTTTTTCAGGCGAGACTTTTATCCACGGATCAAGCACGCCATCAATTTTTGATTCAAGAATTGAATCGCCGCCGGAAACCGGGGCAGAGAACTTTGATTTAAGTGCGTCGTGAATTTCCTGGGGTATCATGCGGGTAAGCGGTTGGCGGTGGTCGGGTAAGGGTTGGACATTAAGCTGACTTTCTCTTCGCAAGACTTTCGTTGCGAATTTTTTCCTGTAACTTCATCAGCCCTTCAATCAATGCCTCGGGTCGCGGAGGACAACCGGGCACGTACACATCAACGGGAATTACCCTATCCACGCCCTTTAATACGTGGTAGCCATGTTCCCAGTACGGACCGCCGCAATTCGAGCAACTGCCCATTGAAAGAACGTAGCGAGGCTCGGACATCTGGTCGTACAACGTTTTGATGCGCGAAGCCATTTTGAGTGTAACAGTTCCCGCAACAATCATAACATCGGATTGCCGCGGAGTGCCCCTGAAAAATATTCCGAACCGGTCTGTGTCATAATGCGATGCGCCGGTCGCCATCATTTCGATTGCGCAGCAGGCAAGCCCGAATTGCATGCCCCACATCGATGACAACCGCGCCCAATTAAGGAGATTGTCCATCGACGTGATGATGACATTACTGTTTTCGAATTTCTGGTCTAAAAGACCCATAGTTTCACTCTGGTTCTTAAAAAGTCAGGGCGGATTTACAATGCAACTTCTTCTTCCATCAAATGAGTTTCGCGAACACCAACGCCTTTTTCGTACCGGGGAATTTTCGGCGCTGGTTTATCCCAATCCAAATCTCCATTGCGCCACACGTACGCGTAGCCAACGAAGAGGATCGCCAGAAACACAAGCATCTCGTTGAACGCAAACCACCCCAGTTGCTTGAACACTGTCGCCCACGGGAACAGGAACACAACCTCGACATCGAACACCAAAAAAATCAAAGCGACGACATAGAACCGGATATTGAACCGGATGCGCGTGTCACCCGTCGGAATTTCACCGCATTCATACGTTGAGAGTTTGCTTGGGTAGGGTCGGCTGGGGCGCAACAGCCATGACATGATCAGGCCGCCGGCGACAAAGATCAATCCGACAATCAAAAAAATAAGTACTCTACCAAACTCAGTGAGCAAGATTTACTTCTCCACGAACAGGAAACGCATTGAGATTCGAACGTACGTCGACAAAGGAACGGGTGAGAGTTGAAAAACTGAATTCATTATACAAAGAAGGCGATGGATTGTCAAGAATCGGAAGTCGCCTCATACATTATTCCCACCGGAACATTTTCACAGCAATAACAATTGAGACGACACACCAGATCGCGAGTCCGATGATTTGAGGGGTCACCTGGCTGAGTGTCGCACCATCAATGGCAATGGAACGCATTGCATCTGCAAGAAATGAAAGCGGAAGCAGATCAACCACAGCGCGGACAAATCCCGGCAGTGAATTGCGGCTGAAGAAAATTCCCGACAACAGCAACATGGGCATCGCAATTATGTTGGCTAACGGCGCAACCTGGTCCTCAGATTTTCCCAGGCCTGCAATTGCAAATCCCATCGCAAGAAAAACAATAGCGCCGAGAATGCCCACGACAAACATCTCCCAGAAGTTGCCGATGAAATGGAGATTCAGGAAAAAATACGGAACGAGCGTCATAACAAGTATTTGCGCCATAACGAGAACGAGCCGCATAGCTACCTGTGCAATGATAAAATCATTCGGCTTGATCGGCGTAACCCACAGACGGCGAAGAATACCGCGCTTCTTTAATGACACGAACCCAAAGGCGACGCCAAAAATACCGAGCTGCATAATGGACATGGAAAGAATTCCGGGAGCAACAAAATCAAAATAAGTCAAATTGCGGCTTTTCATCGGTTGGACTTTCAACTTCAATCGCCCGGCAACATGGCGATCCGCAAAAATGATTTCATCCAGCACGCGCTGCAAAATCAATCCGCCGAGTTCGGCTTCCTGCGGTTTTGCATCGTTCGTGAACGCGATCATCTCGGCGCGGGCACTGTCCCCGTACGTCGCCGGGATGACGAGAACAATCTCGCGGTCTCCCTTCTCCAACGCTTTCAACTCTACCTCGCGGTCTCCCTCATGCAGTTTCAGCGTCGTGACTTCTTTGAGCGATGCGCGAAGCTTTGCCGACGATTCGCCGGCTTCGTTAACGATGCCCAGATCAATTCGTCCAACCCCATCGAAGCGGACAAAGCTGAACAGCAGAATCATGAACAACGGCAAGAGCAACGACCACAATACAGCTTCGCGCTGACGCACAAGCATCTTCATTGAGGCGACAAACAGTTTCCATTTAAGTCTCATGTAAATCCTTCAGGGTTCAGGGTTCGGTATCTACGCGACCTCAGAGCGCAACCTCTGCTTATGCTTCTCTCAACAAATGCCCGGTAAGATGTAGAAACACATCTTCAAGACCCGCAAGCTGCTCAACACGCTGCTTCCTGAATCCACCCGCGAGGAGTTGATCAATCAGCCGTGCAGGAGTATCGAGGGCGATAATTTTTCCCTCATCCATAATTGCCACGCGGTCG
>JBKJJX010000340.1:0-6343 GCA_046597825.1 Bacteroidota bacterium
GAATTGTCCCCGCGCTCATGGCTTCAATCTTTCCTCCGCCAAAATGTCGAAGCCAACCTTCAGCCATCTGGCTGCGACATGAGTTGCCGGTGCAAATAATCAAAACTTTTTTCATGATTGTCCTTCCGGGGAAAGAATCAGTTCCATGCACGCTGCATGCGAGGGACACGCCCCGGTAAATTCAACCGAAGTTCTTATCCGTCCCGTGACCGAACTCTCATCGATCTTCTTAAACCCTTTGCTGGTGAAGTATTGTTCAGCCGTATTTGTAAGGAGAATAAGTCTTCGAATTCCAAGCGAATTTGCATGATTAACGATTGCATTAAACAGCCTCGATCCGATGCCTTTATTTTGTACGGAGGATTTCACAACAGCAGAACGCAGCAGGGCATCATCATCATAAACCTCCAGTCCAATTGCTCCGACAATCTCATGCTCGTTCGTAGCAACCAAAAAATGTTTGAAGTGATCAGACACTCCTGCCGCAGGGAGGGAAGCACACCCCAGTAGTTCAACTACCGCTTCATAATCTGCTTCCCGTGCTTCTCTGACGGCCATCATTTTGTCGCTGCGAGAGTAATGCTTACAAGTCCGAATGGAACAGTTTGCTCCAGAGTGTACGGTTTCTCTTTTTCGATTTTCAAATTCACAAATCCGGCTTCACGGACTATTTGCAAATACTTTTCCTTTTCGGTGGCTCCTGCAACGCAACCGGCCCAGAGTTCCAAGTCCTTGCGTGTTTCGGCAGGAATGTCTCCAATGGAAACAATATCCGAAATTGTGAACCCGCCGCCGGGCTTCAGCACGCGGAACATTTCGCTGAATGCTTTTTGCTTGTCCGGTACGAGATTGATGACGCAATTGCTGATAATGCGGTCAACCGAATTTGATTCAATCGGCATGTCTTCGATTTCGCCTTTCCAGAACTCAGCATTCGTTACGCCGAGCTTGGCTTTATTGGCTCGTGCGCGCTTCAGCATTTCGTCCGTCATGTCCAGCCCGATCGCTTTGCCAGTTGGGCCGACAGCTTTGGCGGCAAGAAATACGTCAATGCCGGCGCCGCTACCAAGGTCGAGCACTGTCATCCCTTCCTTCAGATTGGCAAATGCTGTGGGTGTTCCGCACCCGAGGCCGAGATCAGCGGCTTCAACGATCTGCTCGTCGACATTGGTGTACTTGTCATTCATCATTACCGAAAGAACTTGTTCATCAGTTTCTGTTCCACAGCCGCAGTTTGGTCCGCAGCACGAACTGGCTTCAGTCGCAATCTTACCATATTGAGAGCGCACGGATGCCTTTACTTCTTCACTGGTAAGTGGGAGAACCTGAACATCAGTTTCAGATTCACAGCATGAAGGTCCGCAGCATGATGTGTCTTTTTCCTCTGTTTGAGTTGTCATGATAGTCTATCCTTATAATTAGTTGAGCTTTAACACTGCCGGTTTTATTTCGGGCTTGATGACCGAAAATGTTGTGCAGCAGCCTTTACTGATATTCTTGTTCAATTCTTTCGCGTCTTTCAACGCTACACTATTGGTTTGAAGGATCGTCTTCAGGCAGTCAAGCAATTGTTTATGCTCATTATTTTGTGGCTCTGCGATGGAGTAGAGGATCCAGAGTCCCTGTTGACGGGAATCCAATAATTTTGCATTTTTCAGATAAGAAAGATGACGTGATGTCTTTGTTTGCGTAAAGCCCGTGATGGCTTCGATGTCGCAAACACAAATCTCTCCCGTTCTGAGTACAAGATTCAGAATCCTCAGTCTTGCCTCGTCAGATAATGCTTTAAAAACGCTTGTCAGTTCTTTCATCTAAAGTCCTCATGTAAACTACATTTGCTTATACGAATATAGGCAGGAAAGTTACATTTGTCAAGGCGAATATAGATTAGAGAGTCGTTCTATGATTAATTCCATGATTTTATTCACAACTTTTTGTGAGGCGAATATGAAGTACGCATTGATTCTTTTATTGGTCGTCAATCCTCCTTCTGTTCTTTGGGGGCAAGAAGAAACAAAGCGGAAGACCGAAATCAGTTTTTCTGTCAGCCTGCAGAATGTTTCAATTGGAGAAGGAAGGAGCTCAACGAGTCTGTTGGCGGCCGCACGAGTGGGTTTTTACATCTACAAAGGTTTGCAATTTGAACCGGAGGCGATTGTGTTACTCGGTTCCGCGGATCCGGCGTACATGCTGAGCGGAAATCTGGTCTACAACTTCTTGAACAATGTAAAAACCATTCCGTTTTTGCTCGCCGGATACGGAATTGCCAATACAATTCCCGTTTACAATATTCCGATTTATTCTGCTGGTTCTATGACGGGAGTTCTGAATCTTGGATTCGGCATCAAATCATTTATTTCGGACAATATTGCCTTAAGAGGTGAGTATAGGTTTCAGCGATTTAGCGGGCAACAGAAGACATACTCGTATTATACTTATTCCACGTACAGTGAAAAGTTAACTGCCCGCATTCATAGTTTTCAATTCGGAATTGTGATCGCACCATAGTCATTTTTCGAACGCAAGAAAATTCAGCCAATGGGAGTAAAGCTCAGCCGTTGCTTTCACATCGCCGATGCAATACTCGGCTATCTCTCTGAATCGCCCCGCATCAAAAAGAGGCTTGAGGTCTAATCCCGTTACGCCGCCTGCTTTGGGGCTCGTAATGCCGAAGCTCTTGCAGTAGAAATCCAGGTTGAACTTGCGGAAACAGTTGTAAAATGTCAGTTGCTCGAGCAGATCGCAGTGTTCACTGTGGCTGTAACGATAGGGAAGGAGATTGCGCGTTGGTTTCACACCAAGCATTGAAGAACGCAGCATGAGGTAGGGGCAATCAAACGATCGTCCGTTAAAGGTAATGTACTGATCGAAATGCGTGATGGTTTCCCAGAAGCCTTCGAGCATCTGCTGCTCGGACGCTGACACAAACTCTATCATGCCGTCGTCGGAGGTGAATGAATCCGGCTTCTCCGATTCGAAAAATACTTTCCCGCGCTGCGAGTCGGGATTCAGCATTCCTATTGCGATGATGCGGCCGGTGAAGGGAGTAAGGGCGAGCTTTTGAAGTGTTTCGAACCGTTCTTCCTCGGTTTTCGAAAACTTCATGAGGTACTCCTGCTGCTTCTCGTCGAATGATTCGAACGGTAAGCCGAGGGTTTCGATATCGAAGACAACTTTATTCATGGCTCCTCCTCCGGAGTTTCAGGCGCCATGATTTTTTTTGTTACAGTGGAAACAACATCCCACGTGAAGCCCCTGCGCATGAGAAACGCAGCGAGCTTTTGTTTTACTTTGCGCGGATCATCTCTTGATTTCTGAGACTTCTTTAGAAATTTTTGCGCAACTTCCAGTGCACTCTGTTCCTGCCCCGTCTCTTGAAAAGCTTCTTCAAGCGCGGCGTCAACGACATCTTTGGCAACCCCCAGCATCAACAGCTTTTGCTTCAGGAGTATCTTGCCTTTGGGGCGCAAGGTCAGCTGATGACGAATGTAACTTCCTGCAAACTCCCGGTCGTTCAGAAAGCCGAGTCCCCGCAACGTTTCAATCGTTTTGCCGATTTCCTCATCGCCAAATTCCTTCTCACGCAGCTTATCGCGTATTTCCTTTTCCGTTCGCTGCCGCCGTGCAAGAAACCTGAAGGCTACCGACTTTGCACCCTGCAACTCTTCAGTTGCTTGCAGTGCCTTTAGTTTTTCTTCATCAATCTCATCACCGGTCCGGATTCCGAAGCGAATAAGTGTCTCCGCGCTTACGCCGGTGAGAAACTCGCCGTCTGCGTAGAGATTCTTCCGGGCCGGATTTTTCTTTTGGCTCTCGATCCTCGTGATGCGCATTCACTAATTCTTCTTGATCGGAACTCCGGGTTTTGATGTTGCGGTTGATAACGCTTGCGCAGGCTTTCCCAGTGGCGGAACGCCGGTTTTTGCCTGAGGCTGCGACGCATTTCCATTTGTTGGCTGGGCGCCATTGGATGCGATGAGTCCGAGTTTTTTTCTCATCTCGATATCAATTTCTTTTGCGATGGCCGGACTGTCCAACAAATATTTCTTAACGGAGTCACGACCCTGGCCAATCCGTTCTTCCTTGTATGAGAACCACGATCCGGCTTTTGCAATAATATTGTGCTCGACCGCTGTGTCAATGAGATCGCCAAGGCGTGAGATGCCCTCGTTGTAGAGAATATCGAACTGCGCTTCGCGGAAGGGAGGAGCCATTTTATTCTTGACGACTTTGACGCGTGTTCTGTTGCCAATGACGCTTGTACCATCCTTAATCGCTTCGATGCGACGAACATCCAGTCGAACTGATGCGTAGAACTTCAGTGCGTTACCACCGGTAGTTGTTTCAGGATTTCCAAACATGACGCCGATCTTCATGCGCAGCTGATTGGTGAAGATGACGGACGTCTTTGATTTGCTGATTGCAGATGTCAGTTTGCGCAATGCCTGGGACATGAGCCGCGCTTGCGTGCCCATGCTCGGATCGCCCATCTCGCCTTCAATCTCTGCACGCGGAGTCAGCGCAGCGACCGAATCGATAACGATGACATCCAGTGCGCCGCTGCGCACAAGCGTTTCCGTAATTTCCAATCCTTGCTCGCCGAACTCAGGTTGTGAAAGAAGCAGATTGTTTACATCAACACCGAGCTTCTTTGCATAACCCATATCCATTGCATGCTCGGCATCGATGAATGCACAGATACCGCCGTTCTTCTGCGCTTCGGCAATAATGTGGAGACAGAGAGTCGTCTTTCCGGACGATTCCGGTCCGAAGATTTCGATAACTCGACCTCGCGGAACCCCGCCAATGCCGAGCGCCGCATCAAGAGAAATTGATCCAGTTGAAATCACTTCAACCTGAGCAATGGGTCCCTCGCCCAAACGCATAACCGAGCCTTTGCCGTGCTGCTTCTCGATTTGATCGAGTGCGATTTTTAATGCCTGTGATCGTGCCTCTTTGTCGTCTGCCATAACTGCTCTCCTATTGTAGTTGTTTCAGAATTTGTTCGACTTGTTGTCGAAGTTTCGGGACATCTTTCTTGATGATGTTCCACAGAAGTTTACTGTCTACATCAAAGTATTCGTGGACCAGGATGTGCCTGAGTCCAACTATTTTCTCCCATTGGATCCCGGGGGTAGAGGATTCTAAAGTGTTTGGTAATTTGATTTGCAGCCTCGTTGGGTCTGCGAGCAGCTCTCTCATAGACTAGCTTCTTGTCACGTTCGATATAAGCCTTAATGTATTTGGAAACTCCATTTGCCGAAACCAAGTCAACTTTCTTTCCCGTCATTTTTTCCAAATCTGATTTCATCCCAAAGAACTCAAGGCCAATATCCTGCGAATAATCGAGTTCAACCAGAATATCCAGGTCGCTGTTCTCGTCTGCCTCACCCCGCGCCTCGGAACCGAAAATATATGCGCGGAGAACAGGTTTATCGGAGAAGAATACTCTAAGTCTTTCTATTGTCGTCTTGTTTGGCATAGGAAAAGTGTTGCATGATTGTATGAACTGAGCCTTCCGGCCTCAGCTCGCTTTTAATGAGTACAATTTCCGTGATTCGTGTCGGCTGGCTTTCAAAGGTAACCGATTGGATTGTACGATGCAAGGATTCGAGATTCTTCCTTGTTTTTATTCGTCCGATAGTTACATGCGGATGAAATTCTTTTTCTTCTCTTTCAAATCCGATGGAAGCCAGTTCTGTCTCCAGGGATTCAACAAGTGGCTCAAGTTTGTGTTCAACGTCCTCTATGCCAACCCAAATGATGCGGGGGTCATGCTTATCCGGGAAAAAACCGGAGCCTGCTATTCTAATGGAAAACGGGAAAGTTCTTTCCGCAACCCCCTCAAGTAGTAGAACGATTTGAGGTAACATTTCCTCATCTACCTCCCCAAGAAATGTTAACGTGACGTGAAGTTTCTCAGGCAATTCCCATTTGACATCGGGCCTTGCAGCCCGTAATTGAGAGACGACTTGAGTAATTTGAAATTTGATCCCGGAAGGAATCTCTATGGCAACAAAGAGTCGAACAGAGGCCATGCTACTCAATTTTGAGCAGTCGCCGCCGCACCAACTCAAGGGTTGCTTGTGCCGCCCGTTCTTTCACCCGCCTGCGTTCGCCGCCAAAATTAAACCGGATTGCAAAGGTCAATTCAGCGTCCGAATATCCAACCCAAATAAGTCCCACGGGTTTTTCTGCTGAGCCGCCGGTTGGGCCTGCAATGCCCGTCGTCGAAATGCCGATATCGGTTTTGGCGATACGGCGAATCCCGGCTGCCATCGCCTCGGCGACCTCTTTGCTTACAGCTCCGTGAAGATTGATCAACTCTTCCGGCACTCCCAGC
>JBKJJX010000091.1:0-14635 GCA_046597825.1 Bacteroidota bacterium
TTGCTTCGAAGGCGGGCGGCTTTGCAATGATGATTAGATTTTTCAAGGTTACGTTTATTGATTCGAGTATTGTCCCAGTTCATGTTGGAGTTTGGTCGAGCATCAGCGGGTTCGACTGGGTGCATCTCGTAGCGGCGCTTTCGGTGTTGACAATGACGCTGGGAAATCTTGTCGCACTCTGGCAGCATAATATGAAACGGCTGCTGGCATATTCAAGTATCGCCCATGCGGGATATATGCTCATGGGAGTGGTTGTGTTGAATAACGAAGGACTGGCTGCGATTCTTGTGTACTTCGTTGTCTATCTGTTTATGAATCTTGGAGCGTTCTATATAGTAATGCTCATTGCGAACAAAACAGGTAGCGAGGATATCGAGGATTACAAAGGCATCGGGCCGAAGGCTCCGTTTGTTACAGTAGCGCTGTCGATCTTTCTGATCTCGCTGACCGGATTGCCACCCACTGCGGGATTTATCGGAAAGCTGTATTTGTTTGCAGCGTTGGTGAAGAGTGAATGGATTTGGCTGGCGATTATCGGAGCAATGAACAGCGTGGTTTCACTCTACTACTATGTCAAGATCTTTCGGAATATGTATCTGCGTGCGGATGAACGCGTTGAATCTCCCGCCCTTGAATTCAGTTTTGGCCAGAAACTGATGGTTATGATTCTTCTCTTCCCAATTCTCCTCTTCGGTTTGTACTTCAGTCCTCTTGTTCAATTTGCCCAGGCCTCCGTGCACATCTTCGGCACACCCTGATTCCTTATTGCCTGTTTCGATCGTAAATCAAACGGATACCCTCCAGGACAAGAGTCGGCTCGACAACATCAATCGCCGGAATCTGCTTCGACATTATTTCTGAAAGTCCGCCGGTTGCAATAACCTTCGCTTCACTTCCAAGTTCCTGCCGAATTCTCTGTATCATCCCGGTAACTGCATCAATCGCACCGAACATTGTTCCGGACTGCATCCCCCAGATTGTGTTCTTGCCGATAACACGGAGTGGTACTGTGAGATCGATTTGAGGAAGATCCGCTGTGCGTCGATATAATGCTTCTGCGTTGGATTTCACTCCCAGAGAAATTGTTCCCCCTAAAAAATTTCCCCTTTGATCAATCACACCAAATGTTGTTGCGGTTCCGAAATCAATAATGATCAACGGTCCGCCATGCCCGGTAAAGCCGGCAACCGCCGTACAAATCCGGTCGGTCCCGAGCTGATCCGGCTTGTCATACAAAATATTGACCGGAAGGCTCAAAGAACTTTTGATGATCAGAGCTTCTTTGTGAAGCTTGTCTTGAACGAGGGAGGCAAAGAGAGAGGTGTGAAAAGGGACGACGGAAGAAATTCCAACGCCGACAAGCTCTTCTGGCTTTACATGCGGAGCCAGAAAGGCGTCAATGACATTCCACGTCTCATAGGCCGTTCGTTGAACAGTACTTGAGACGTTGAGACGGGAAATGAGGTTCTGCTCCGAGAACAACCCGCCGTTGATTGTAGAGTTACCGATATCAAGAGCCAACAGCATCAGACTTTGGATGCCGCCATGGCTGTTGACTCAGAATGAACCGGGTAGAGCTGTTCAGGCGTGTCGCCAAGAATTGTGACATCCCCGGCGAAGAGGGTCTTTGTCGTGCCGTCGGCTTCAAGAAGAAGTCCGCCTTCGGGACTTAGACCTTTGACAGTTCCTGAGAACACATTCCCCGACTGGGAGACAAGAATTGGCTTGTTCATCATTGTAGATCTCTTTTCCCAAAGCGGGATAATTGAGCGAAAAGCGGATTTTGAAAAATCTTTGTATTGAGATTCAAGGGAGGCGATTATTTCGCGGAAGAGTTTGATACGATCAATTTGCTGTCGCGATTCAAGTCTGAGTGAAGTTGCCTTGGTCTTGAAATCCGGAGAAAACTGGGTCTGGTTTACATTAATCCCCAGTCCGATTACAACATGTTCAACGATATTCTCTTTAACAGATCCTTCAAGGAGGATGCCTCCAATTTTCTTGTTATTTACAAGCAGGTCATTCGGCCACTTGCATTCGACTTTAAGATTCGATGCGCGCTCAATAGCCTCTGATACTGCTACCGCCACATACAAGGGTAACAGATTGAGAGCGTCTGGGGAAACCCTGGGCCGAAGTAATAATGAAAAGGTGAGGTTTTCTCCCGCATTTGCCTGCCAGGTTCTTCCCAGTCGACCTTTGCCGGCTGTTTGCTCTTCGGCGATCACTACAATGCCTTCTGAGGCGCCTACTTCTGCCAGTACTTTGCTGCAATTATTGGTTGAGTCTATTGTATCAAATGTATAAATCTTATTGCCGAACGTTTTAGTCTTTAGCCCCTTGCGTAAATCTCGTTCAGTGAACATCAGGCCTCCTACTCGTTAGTATAGAGATGGAATCAATATTCAGAATGCGAAGACTGTTTGAAAAGTTTCTGAGAAGTGAAGATTGCAGCGTACAAATGATGTAAGAACACGTTTCATAATAGCGCAAACCACCTCCAAAGTCAAGTCGAGGCAGCCCGCATTATGTCAGTCTGCGACATGGGTGCGCCAGAATGCATCGTTCAAGTGACATGATGTCAAAGGACTACGGACTCTGAAAATCTTCCTCAGCCTATACGCTTCAAAATCGCCAATTATCTATTATTGAAAATTGGCACATGGGTTGGTATAACTAATAGTAAATCAAAGTAAATCTATGCCGACTTACAGAAATCAAAGACGTTTAACTTAAGAGACAGGAGACACTATGGGAAAAATAATCGGAATAGACTTGGGAACGACGAACTCCGTTGTAGCAGTAATGGAGGGGAACGATCCGGTAGTAATTCCAAATGCGGAAGGTGGGCGGACAACCCCATCGGTCGTTGCGTTCACTAAGAGTGGCGAACGATTGGTCGGACAGGCTGCAAAGCGGCAAGCTGTAACCAACTCGCAAAACACAGTATTTTCAATTAAACGGTTCATGGGTCGTTTCTTCGATGAAGTAAATGAGGAAATGAGACTTGTGCCATACAAGGTTGTAAAAGGCGACAACAATACAGCGCGCATTGAGGTTGGAGGGCGGGTGTATTCACCTCCTGAAATCAGTGCAATGATTCTGCAAAAGATGAAACAGACTGCAGAAGATTACCTCGGCCAGAAAGTGACGGAGGCTGTCATCACGGTACCCGCATACTTCAATGATGCACAACGTCAGGCAACCAAGGAAGCCGGAGAAATTGCCGGGCTGACTGTAAAACGCATTATCAATGAGCCGACCGCTGCGGCGCTTGCCTATGGACTAGACAAGAAGCACAAGGACAGCAAGGTGGCAATTTACGATCTTGGAGGCGGCACGTTTGATATCTCTATTCTGGAATTGGGCGATGGAGTATTCGAAGTAAAATCCACCAATGGCGACACTCACCTTGGCGGAGACAATTTCGATCAACGTGTGTTGGACTACATGGCAGACGAGTTCAAGAAGCTAGAGGGAATGGACTTGCGCAAGGATCCAATGGCCCTTCAGCGGTTACGTGAAGCTGCAGAGAAAGCCAAGATGGAGCTTTCACAGCTTATGCAGACGGAGGTTAATCTGCCATTCATAACAGCAACGGCCGATGGCCCGAAGCATTTGAACATGACGATTACTCGCGCAAAATTTGAGCAACTGGTTGACGATCTCATTCAGAAGACCCTCGGGCCGACGGAACAAGCGTTGAAAGACGCAGGCGTAAAGCCAAGCGATATCGACGAAGTGATTCTTGTCGGTGGAATGACCCGTGTTCCGAAAGTACAGCAGCTGGTAAAAGACATCTTCGGGCGTGAACCGCACAAAGGCGTGAACCCGGATGAAGTTGTGGCGATCGGTGCAGGAATTCAGGGTGGTGTGCTTGCGGGTGACGTGACCGATGTTCTGTTGCTTGATGTTACCCCACTTTCACTCGGAATCGAAACTCTGGGCGGTGTCATGACAAAGTTGATTGATGCGAACACAACGATTCCCACGAAACGTAGCGAAGTATTCTCGACAGCGTCGGACAATCAACCTTCAGTGGAGATAAACGTTTTGCAAGGTGAGCGTCCAATGGCGGTCGATAACCGTACGCTTGGCAAGTTCCATTTGGATGGAATCCCGCCGGCGCCGCGCGGAATTCCCCAGGTTGAAGTCACCTTTGACATTGATGCAAACGGAATACTCCATGTTGCTGCGAAGGATAAAGGGACGAGCAAAGAACAATCCATCCGTATCACTTCATCGAGTGGTTTGAGCAAGGAAGAAGTGGAGAAGATGAAGAAGGATGCTCAGGCGCATTCAGCTGAAGATACCAAGCGTAAAGAGGACATCGATCTCAAGAATCAGGCGGATAATCTTGTGTTCCAAACTGAAAAACAGTTAAAGGAATTCGGAGACAAGGTAAATGGCGAAGTGAAGAACAAAATTGAGAATGCGAATAATGCTCTCAAAGAAGCAATCAAAGCCGGCACGGCTGCAACCATTCGGCCCGCGATTGAAGTTCTGAATGCAGCCTGGAACGAAGCATCTTCTCAGATGTATCAGCAGGCAACTGCGTCGGGCGAGCAACCTGGCGGAGCAGCGGCTGGTGATCAGACACCTCCGAAGACCGACGAAAAGAAGGTCGAAGACGCACAGTACGAAGTAGTTGACGAGGACAAAAAGAAATAAATCTCGTTGGCCAATAATAGTAACCGAGAAGGCGAGGAGTGATCCTCGCCTTTTTTTTGAAGAATGTGTGAGCTTCCGTTGAGGAAATATATATGAGATGTGACGACAGGAGTACTGCCAATCACAAACAAATGTTCATCGTTGTTTTACTACGCGCTGCGCAGTACATTATACCAGCCTCGTACCACCAATCTACTCAGAAGGATTTTAATGGTTTCAATAGCAGTGCACGGGGGAGCGTGGGACATCCCCGATGATTTGGTCGAACTCCACCGCTTCGGAGTTCAAAAAGCAATTACCATTGGAATGGCTGTGCTGAACGATGGCGGAAGCGCCGTTGATGCTGTAGAAGCAGCGATTACGATTTTAGAGGATGATGACACGTTCAACGCCGGCACAGGCGCCTTCTTAAATGCAGCAGGTGAAATCGAGCTTGATGCCAGCATTATGGACGGCAGGACAATCAATGCCGGGGCAATTGCTGCAGTCCAGCAGATAAAAAATCCCATCATTCTTGCACGCAAGATTATGGAGGAAAGTGATCACGTCTTGCTTGTCGGATTTGGCGCTCTGCGCTTTGCCAAAGAACATGGAGTGAGAACCTGCACGCAAGACGACTTGATAACTGAGAAAGAGATTTTACGCTGGCGGGAGTGGCAACGCAAACCCACAGCTCACGCAAAGGATTCTTTTCGCAGAAAAAAAATCCCTAGCGATACTGTAGGCGCTGTTGCACTCGACAGGTTTGGTAATATTGCATCAGGAACCTCCACTGGCGGCTTGCCGAACAAGTTTCCCGGACGCGTGGGCGACTCGCCCCTTATCGGCGCTGCTACATATGCAGATAATGGTATTGGCGGCGTTTCAACGACAGGGTGGGGAGAAGCAATGATCCGGGTCGTGATGGCAAAATCCGTGATCGACTCTATGGCGCGCAACGGCAATGACCCGGCAAAAGCAACAATGGAAGGAATCAAGATGCTTGAACAAAAAGCGCAGGGGTATGGCGGCATCATCGCAATGAACCCCAAGGGAAATGTCGGCATGGCATACGATACGCCCCGCATGGCGCGTGGATACATGAATTCGGATTTGCGTGCGCCATGGGTGGCCGTGTAAGTGAATTTTCCTTCGCCTAATACATAATGAGAAACTCCTCCCTCATCGGGCATGTCTGTGAATTGCTCGATCTCATCCGGCCCTTCAAGCAACCCGCCGACTCTGTTGTCAAAGACTTTTTCCGTACCCGCCATTACCTCGGCTCCAAGGACAGAAGATTTATTTCTGAAACGACCTTCGGAATACTCAGGCATCACAAACTCCTTCATGCATTCGCAAGCCAGGCCATCGGGAACCGGACCAATGCTTCTATCATACCAATTATCCTCTACGTGACATATGCGGTGAAAATTAATCACCAGGAAACCAGATCAATCATTGAGGATGTGGAGAGCAGCTGGAAAATGTCTTTCCCCAAATATGAGCTTCAAGAATTCATTGCCGCTGTCGAAAAAGCAGAACTTTCGCAGGAAATTGGCAGTAGTCCGCATGTACGACTAGCTGTAACACACTCGCTCCCCGAGTCAATTGTTCAGGAATGGGTTCAGCGTTTTGGAGAGGAGGAGGCAGAAAATCTGTGTCGGTCTATGAATCAGCCGGCACCAATCGTTGTTCGGGTCAATACCTTAAGAGCGACAGTAGAAGAGTGCCGCTCGCGTCTGCACGCCGAGGGAATTGAAAGCGTGCCAACAAATATTTCTCCCGTGGGTCTTGTACTCAAGAAACGCATGAACATCTCTGCACTCAAGACGTACAAGGACGGATTGTTTGAGATGCAGGACGAGGGGAGTCAAATCATTTCGTACTTGTTAAATCCACAGCTGGGGGAGATTATTATCGATGCGTGTGCCGGAGGCGGAGGAAAGACCGTGCACATTGCCGCCCTGATGAAGAATGAGGGTGAGCTTTTTTCGATGGATGTCGATGAGAAACGATTGAACAGTATCCGTCCGCGTTTAATTCGGGCAGGAGTAACGATTGCGCAACTGCAACTTGTGCAAAAGGGAGAGGAGATTCATTCCCAAAGACATCACGCCGACGCTGTGCTTGTGGATGCCCCATGCTCGGGAGTCGGAACGTTTCGGCGGAATCCGGGAGCGAAGTTGAGCTTTAAGGAAGAATTTGTCGAGCATATTTCGAAAACACAGCAACAAGTTCTTGCAACAGCCGCAGAAATGGTAAAACCGGGCGGACGTCTTATCTACTCAACATGTACACTGCTTCAAAAGGAGAACGAAGATATTGTTGACGGCTTTCTGGAAACACATCCGGAGTTCACAATGGTTTTAGCTTCAGATATTCTGAAAAGACAGAACATATTCATAGAGTCATCCTCTAATTTTTTGATGTTCCTCCCTCACAAAACCAACACGGATGGATTTTTTGCGGCTGTACTTCAACGAAGCAAGTAGTAAAATGTTGATTCCGCTATTCATAGACTAAACCCTTTCGTTGCTTCTCGCTCATCATTTCTCTAATTTGTCTTCATAATCTTAAAGGAGATATCTGCATGAAGTTCCATGTTGTGTGTGTTTCGCTTCTTATTATTTTGTTCGCAGGCTGCAGTAAACCAAAGCCGGAAGAGTATGTCGGGAAGGCAAACGTTGCCATAAATCAAAAGAATTTTCAGGTTGCCATAGATGAACTTGAGAAGTTGGTGAGTGACCATCCTGATTCGCCGCAGGCGGAAGAAGCCCTCTTTACGATCGCCTCTCTTAAAAATGACGAGCTGCACGATTTTCCCGGTGCGATCAGTGTCTATAAGCGTTATACGGCAAAATATCCCGATGGCTCACGGGCGCCGCTCGCGTTGTTCCTGACCGGCTATCTTTATAACAATGAACTCCACGATTACCCAAATGCGAAAATAGCGTATCTGGAATTTATCAAACGCTTCCCGGGTCATGAGATGGCAAAGTCAGCGGAGTTTGAGGTAAATCATCTCGGCAAGAAACCAGAGGATCTGTTGCCAGCCATTCAGGAAACTGCGTCGCAGACGACTGCTCAATCACCCACCAAGCCTGCAAAGAAGAAGTAGTGCCTGCCCGCCCACATAGTACAACGATGGCCGGCGGGCCTGATCGTTCAGCGGAATACCGTCAATATTTGCAACCGCAGGTTGTCTCCAAGTTGGCAAACATGGAACTTCGTGCACGGCTTGTTGTCGAAGGCTTCATCACCGGCCTTCACAAAAGTCCATACCACGGCTTTAGTGTTGAATTCGCCGAGCACCGTCAGTACATGCCGGGCGATGAAATCAAGCACTTGGACTGGAAAATTTACGGCAAAACCGACCGCTATTACATCAAGCAGTATGAAGAAGAGACGAATCTTAAATCCTACATCGTGTTGGACTCAAGCCGCTCAATGGATTATGCATCTCCCGGCAATATCAAGAAATTTGAATATGCTGCCTACCTCGCGGCTTCCCTCTCCTACATGATGATTAAACAGCAGGATGCCGTCGGACTTGCGGTGTTCGACGAACAAGTGTCGTCCTATCTGCCGCCGCATGCGACAAAAGGGTACTTGCGGCAGATCCTGCTGGAGTTGCAGAAGACAACGGCAAGCAACAAAACTGGCGCCGGTAAATCGCTCCACAATGTTGCAGACCGTATCAAACGCCGCGGACTTGTTGTCATCATCAGCGATTTGTTTGATAACCCCGATGAAGTGATTGCTGCTTTGAAACACTTCCGCCACAAGAAGAACGAGGTGATCGTTATGCACGTTCTCGATCCGCTGGAACGAAGTTTTGCATTCGGGGGCGATGCGATGTTCAGGGACATGGAAACATCCGAAGAGCTGATGACCCAACCATGGCAAATCCAGAAAGCATATCAGCGGGAGATGGCTTCATTTCTTGAGCGATACAAAAAAGAGTGCCGCGAGAATTACGTTGATTATGTATTGATGGATACAGCCACGCCGTTTGATGTTGCTCTCACCGAGTACTTGAGCAAAAGAGAGAGAATTGGATGAGTGTGTATCACGGATATTGCAATGCCGCCTGCCCGCCGGAATGTTTTTTATGTAGGCGGGGTTTGATGTGGCGTTGACGCAGTACCTGCATAAGAGAGAGCAGTTGGGGTGAGAACAAAGGTATTGCTCTTATCCAAGCCTGTGCCTAACTTAAATGCAGGACAGTGATTATTGCAAACAATTCTGTATCGGAGGTGATGTGTCAACAGTCGAGGAAATAAAAGCAGCAATCGAGACGCTTCCTGAACGCGAGTACAGAAACCTCAGACAATGGTTATCAGAAAAGGATTGGCAGACCTGGGACGTAGAGCTCGAACATGATGCCGCAGCAGGGAAATTGGATTTGCTGATTGATGAAGCCCTTAACACGAAAGCCGATGGAAAGCTGAGAGACCTGTAATGCATCGTACGACTCCACGTTTCTGGAAGTGCCTCAACTCGCTCCGCCCTCCCGTCAAGAAAATAGCAGAAGAAAATTTCAAGCTGCTCACCGACAACCCCCGTCATCCGTCGTTACATTTTAAGAAAGTTGGTAAGTTCTGGTCAGCAAGAGTCGGAATGAATCATCGTGCGTTGCTATTGAAGATGGGCACGATTTTATTTGGGTATGGATTGGTGAGCACGATGAGTATGATCGGATGATAAAATCTTGATGGAAGACGTTAACCACTTGATAGTGAATGCTGCCCCGCCGGCCTGTCCGCCATCTTCTTTGGCGGAAATGTTTTTTATGTAGGCTGGTTTGATGTGGCGTTGACGCAGTATCTGCATAAGAGAGAGCAGTTGGGGTAGTTTTCTTTCAAAGAATTTATCGTGAGTAGAATTGGTACATCAACTCATAAGCTGAACCTACCTACTTAAACACACCGCACCCATGAACAAATCCCTTTCCATCGTCCGTCAACTTGTTGAAGACTTCAAGCAACAAGAGTCCGCGTTTCTTTCTCCCACGTATCAGGAAAGCCGCGTCCGGCAGGATTTCATCGACAAGTTCTTTGCTGCGCTTGGCTGGGATGTAACCCATCTGCTGCAAAAAAATCCGTACGAGCAGGAAGTTGTAATAGAAAACCGTGTTCATGCCGAAGGATCCCAACGCCGTGCGGATTATGCATTCCACATTGCGCCGAACTTCCGCGACGTAAAGTTCTTTGCCGAAGCGAAGAAACCATCCCGCAATCTCGCCAACCCCGACGATTACTATCAGGCCATCCGTTACGGATGGAACAAAAAAACTTCACTTGTTGTCCTCACGGACTTTGAAGAATTTCACATCATCGATTGCCGGTATGAGCCGGATATCGCCACGGCGCTTGACCGGAAAATAGAATCCTTCCATTACTCCGAGTATGCGGACGAAGAGAAGTTCGCCCGGATATTTTATCTCTTCGGACGCGAAGCAGTTGCCGATGGTTCGCTTGAGAAGTTTGTTGCGTCGCTGCCAAAGCCCAAGGGCAAGGTCGCGAAGAAAGGCGTCCTCCGTGCTACCTACAAGGCGGTCGATGAATCGTTCCTCGAATTGCTCGATGGCTACCGGGAGATGCTGGCGAAGGAATTCAAAAACAAAAACCAACAACTCGACGGCGAGGAACTCACGGAGGCAGTTCAGCGCACGCTCGACCGGCTCGTGTTTATCCGTTTCCTCGAAGATAAATCCATCGAAGAAGCGTCCATCATCGGGCTGAACTCGAAGCCATCGGCGTGGAATGCCTTCACATCTCTCTGCCGAAGCCTTGAGCCCAAGTACAACGGGCTTGTTTTCAAGCAGCATCGCGTCATCGACGGCGATGATTTCATTCCTCCTGACAACGATGTGTTTGGCGCGATCTGCCGGGAGCTTTCCGATCCCGGATCGCCGTACGATTTCGACAAGATTCCGATTTCAATTCTCGGCAGCATTTACGAACGCTTCCTCGGCAAAGTCGTGAGCGCAACCGGGAAACGCGCCAAGGTGGAAGAGAAGCCCGAAGTGCGCAAAGCCGGCGGCGTGTATTATACGCCGGAGTATATCGTCCGGTACATTGTGAAGGAGACGGTGGGCAAACTGATCGAAGGCAAAACGCCCGCCGAGATTGCGAAGATGGCGTTCGCCGATATTGCCTGCGGCTCCGGCTCGTTCCTGCTGGAAGTGTACGGCACGCTGCTCGACTACCATACGCGCTGGTACAACGAGCATCCCGAATACGTCAAGACCAGGACGAAGAAAGGCGACGTAGAGCCGCGCGATGGCGCGCTCGCGCTTTCCCTGAAGATGCGACAGCAGATTTTGACCAACAACATTTACGGCGTGGACATTGACGCGCAGGCATACGAAGTAACGCAAGTATCGCTGTACTTGAAATTGCTGGAAGAAGCGACGATGAGCGAAGGCTACCAGTTCGCGCTGCTGAAAGAAAAATTGCTGCCCGATTTGAAAGAGAACATCATCTGTGGCAACTCGCTGATCGGAACGGACATTGAAACGCAGCCATCGTTGTTCGAGGAACACACCCCGTCCCGACTTCCATCGGGACACCCCTCTCAAGAGGGGACTCAGATGATTCAGGGAAAAAAGCAACACGGGCACAACGCATTCCCCTCTGGAGAGGGGAACCGAAGGGGTGTGTCCAACATAGACGCGTTGAAGCCGATGAACTTTGCTGACGCATTCCCTGACATCATGAACCGTGGAGGGTTTGATGCGATTGTGGGGAATCCGCCCTACATACGCATACAAGCGATGACGGAATTCAATCCCTTGCAAGTTGAGCTTCTGAAGAAACGATACAACACAGCGAGAAAAGGGAATTACGACATCTACGTTGTGTTTGTGGAACGAGCGCTATCATTGCTCAACAAAGAGGGACAACTTGGCTACATCCTGCCACACAAATTCTTCAATGCAAAGTACGGCGAGCCGTTGCGGGATTTGATTGCAAAGGGAAGAAATCTTTTACACGTTGTTCACTTTGGCGATCAACAGGTGTTTGATGGAGCTACGACATACACGACCTTGCTCTTTCTCCAGAGTTCGGCAAGCAAAGAAGTAAAGTTTGTAAAGGTTGATGATCTTGATGGCTGGCGAGAGACTGGACAGGCTATGCAAGGAACAATTCCCATTGCAAATGTTTCGGAGAAGGATTGGAACTTTGCGGTTGGTGAAAGTGGAGGATTGTTTGAGAAGCTGAGAAATATGCCAGTGAAATTAGGAGATGTGGCTGATAGAATCGCTCAAGGAATCCGAACGAGCGCCAATGAGGTTTATGTGCTTGACGTTGTTTCGAGTGACAGTAACTTCTTCCTTGCACGATCCGAAGCGCTGGATAAACAGGTAAAAATCGAGAAACGAATCGTCTCCTTGTTTCTGCAAGGTAAAGAGATTAAACCATACATGATCAAGCCATCAGGCAAACTTGTTATCATCCCTTACACCAGTGTAGACGGAAACGTTACGTTTATCGATCAGAGAGAAATGAAGCAATCGTTTCCCAAGACGTTTGAATACTTATGCGCGAACAAAGCGTTTCTTGAGAATCGAGAGAACGGAAAGATGCGAGGGTCGAAGTGGTATGCTTATGTTTATCCAAAGAATCTGAGTGTAATGAAGTCTCCGAAGATACTTATTCCGGATATCGCGGATCGGGCTTCATTTGCATTGGATGTAAATGGTGAATACGCTTTCACCAGCGGATACGGAATCACTTTGAAGCAAGATATTCCGTTCTCCGTAAAGTACGCTCTTGGTATACTCAACAGTAAGTTGCTCGATTTCTTTTTGAAGCGAGTGAGCACAACAATGAGAGGTGGGTTCTTTAGATATTTCACTCAGTTTATCGAGCAGCTTCCCATCCGCACGATCAACTTCTCCGATCCGGCGGACAAATCCCGACACGACAATATCGTCAAGCTCGTCGAGCAAATGCTCGCAGCGAAAGAGAAGCTGGCGCAATCTAGGACCGACGCCGAAACAAATCGTCTCGAAGCCCATTGCGCCTCCCTCGACCGCCAGATTGATGCGGCAGTGTATGAGTTGTACGGGTTGACGGAAGAGGAGATAAAGATTGTGGAAGGAAATCCGTAGGGACGTTCAATTGAACGTCCTTACAACGGAGACTTGATGGACACATCCGCAAGGACGTACAGTTGAACGTCCTTACAACGGAGGCTTGATGGACACATCCGCAAGGACGTACAGTTGAACGTCCTTACAACGGAGACGTACTGTTGTACGTCTCTACAACGAATAAAATCAAACTACACCGGCACGATCCCGAATGGTCTACGACCCCCAAAAACATCATCGACGTTCCATACGTTTACCTCACTGGGATTATTCCTGGGGATGGTGGTACTACGTTACTATTAATCTCAAAGACAGGCGGTGCGATTTTGGATGTGTGCAGAACGACGTTGTTGTGTTATCTGATCTTGGTAAGGCGGCTTCAGATTGTTGGATAGAGATTCCGAATCACCATAAAGGTGTCGAGCTTGATGACTTCGTCATTATGCCCAACCATGTGCATGGGATTCTAATTCTCAATGACATCCGCAAGGACGTTCAATTGAACGTCCTTACAACGGAACGGGATGAACTAAACGCCCCCTCGAAAGATGTCGAAGAAATGAGAGCGAATGGATCGGACGATGCCACCAAGTTCCGCTTGTTCGCCTCCAAAAAAGAAGCAATGGCGGTTCTTAGTCCCAAGAAAGGATCGTTGTCCGTTGTTATGCGAACATTCAAGGCGGCAGTAACTACATGGGCGAGGGCCAATCACCATGAAACGTTCGCATGGCAAGGACGCTACCACGACCACATCATCCGCAACGATGCCGATTTACATCGCATCCGTGAGTATATTGCGAACAATCCTTTACGCTGGGCGTTGGATGAAGAAAATCCATCAAATGTTAAGAATGCGGTTGGTGTTCGATGAACTCAAATATTGTTGGAGGAAAACCGTCAACGGCATCCGTAGGGACGTTCAATTGAACGTCCTTTATTCCTTTCCCTTAATCTGCCAAAGAGAAATGTCCTCCACTCTTCGCGATCAGCAAGAGAGCACATAACAATTCTTTCCCCGGTCGAATTGACAATCCCCCCTACATAGTTTATGTTAAAGAACAGTTATCTTTCGATTTGATGTTAGCATGGCAAAACGTTCTTCCACACCTATCAATCCAAGAGATTCCAGCGCCGAGGACAATATAGTCATCCGCGGTGCCCGGGTTCATAACCTGAAGAATATCGATGTTGATATTCCCCGCGATAAACTCGTTGTCATTACAGGGCTCTCCGGCTCCGGCAAATCCAGTCTTGCGTTCGATACAATCTATGCTGAAGGACAGCGGCGGTATGTCGAAAGTCTCTCGGCGTACGCCCGGCAATTTTTGGATGTGATGGAGCGGCCGGATGTTGATTACATCGAAGGCTTAAGTCCCGCAATCTCCATCGAACAAAAAACAGTCAGCAACAACCCGCGTTCAACAGTCGGCACAGTCACGGAGATATATGATTATCTTCGCCTTCTCTTTGCCCGCGTAGGAACCCAGTATTGCTACAACTGCGGGCGTCCGGTAACAAAGCAAACCACCGACCAGATAATCGACAGTATCATGAAACTTCCCGAAGGAACGAAGGTGCAAATCCTTGCCCCGGTGGTGAAAGGAAGGAAGGGACATTACCGCGAACTTTTTGAAGAAATTCTGAAAGATGGATTCCTCCGCGTGCGTATCGATGGAGTTGTCAAAGAAATTCAAAAAGGATTGCAGGCGGATCGCTATAAGGTACACAACATTGAAATTGTCGTCGATAGGATTGTCGTGAAGAAGGAAATCCGTTCACGCATTGCGGATTCAATCGAGGTGGCGCTCAGATTCGGTGATGGGATTGTTATCGCCAATATTGACCGTGCTACCACTGTCGATTCACCCGGACCCTCGGCAAAGA
>JBKJJX010000180.1:0-9749 GCA_046597825.1 Bacteroidota bacterium
TACACCAGCGAAGATCCTGTTGAAAGCATATCCCGAAGAATTCAAAAACGATCCACGGTTGCGTGAACGTGTTTTGCGGGCGTTCGCAACCACCATAATCCCTGGCGCAGACAGCGACAACCCAGATCTCGTAAGGATATTTGAAGATGACTACTATCCTTTTCACAGCTACAGTGCATTTTTTACTTCCGATCTCTGTAACAGAAGCAGCGATCTGTTCTCTGAGGAACGGTTCGACCGGCTGACGCCTGCGCAGCGGACGAAGGTAATTGCAGACGGGCTTTCTGCAGACGCAACTTCCAGCAGGCTGTATCGAGGAGCGATTCTCATGACACAGGTATCCTTCTATGCCGGTATTTACAATTCCGAAAACGGATGTCCGCTGATCGACTTCCATGGCGCGAACATGGGCTTCTCTCCCGATGAGATGTTTTATCCGAACTCAGGCTCGATGTTGCCGCAAGCACTAACAAGAAACGGAATCTACAATTAAAGGAAGAACCGATATGAAAACGATCAATACTGAAGCCCTGATCATCGGCAGCGGGTTTGGCGCAGCAGCTCCTGCGCTCCGGCTCAGCCAGGCAGGCTTGCAGGTTCTGATGCTTGAAAAAGGGAATGACGTTGTTCCCGAACGGGACTTCAAGCACACGCAGGGCCCGAAATACCTGCTTCACTATTTGAAAGGATTGTCCAACGACGCGATCGGCTTTACGTACGCTGAAGCGCTGGGCGGCGGATCAGGTTTTTATGAGATGGTTTCACTGCGGGCGCCGGAGAAAACGTTCGACCAATTTGATACAGACAACAAGCGGCTGTGGCCTGCGGGCATCACGCGAAGTACACTGGATCCGTTCTATGATCTCGCAGAAGAGATGCTTCATGTCGAACAGATTGGTGTGAATGAAATTCCAAAGTCGGGAATTGCATTCGCCACACTTATGAAAAATCTTGGCTACTCCTGCGACCGTGCGCGCTATGCAGTAAAGGGTTGCATTGGCAGTGGCTTCTGTGTTACCGGCTGCCTCTTTGGCGCCAAGCAATCTCTTCATTACAACTATCTGCCGCAGGCGACAAGTCACGGCGTGCAGATCATGACAGACAGTGAAGTGCTGAGCGTCCGCACTTTGCCCATCGATTTTATGCCGCCAACAGGCAGCACTCTCGGACAGTTGCCGTATCGCTACGAAGTCTATTGTCGCAACACAAAAGAGGGCGACAAATTCAGGGTCAACGCAAAACTGGTGATTCTCGGAGCCGGAACAATCGGTACCGCGAAATTGCTTTTGAACTCCCGACAATATCTTCCACGGCTCAGTCGTCACGTGGGCAAGAATATTGCATTCAACGGTTCAGTGAAAACGGCCGGTCTGCTGCCGGATGGATTTATTGAAGGCGACATGCTGACGGGACGTTCGCATCCGGGCATGATCAGCTATCACTTCTTCGATTCGCTGGGAATCACCGTTTCATCCGCCAAGCCGCTGCCGCTGGATGTTGCAGCGTCTGTGCATCTTACCGTGGCGGGAGAAGCAGGAACCGCGTATTGGGGCCAGCAACACGTTGAGTTGATGAAACTGTATCGCCGCAAAATGATCGTTCTGTATGCACTCGGACTTACACCGCCATGCGCTGAAATCCGGCAAACGGGTCCCGACAAATTCGAGCCGCAACTGGAAATCACACCCGCCATTAGAACGTACTACGAACAAACCAAGGGGCTACTCCATTCCATTCTTACAAAGAACGGCTGCAAGATCCTGAAAGCGAAATCAATCGATGGCGAGGGGAAGGAATACGGGGACATCCATTTCACGACAACACACATGATTGGGTCGTGCAGGATGGCCGACTCAAAATCAAATGGCGTCACAGATGCATTCGGTGAAGTCTTCGATTATCCTGGATTGTTTATTTCGGACGGCGCTGCAATTCCGGCATCGCTTGCCGTCAATTCAAGTCTGACTATTCTCGCAAACGCGGAACGCGTTGCAGCGCACATGGCGCGCAGGTTCGGGCGCGCTAAGGCCAGACCAATCCGAGTTGCTCAATCTTTGTAACGCTTGAGCGAGATGAAACCCCGAGCGGCAAATTCAGGAGGGAACTGGTTACTCCACACTTTTACAATCCCGTGACAATTTCATGACAAACAATTTGTCCATCCAAAACATATTACATCAGCATAAATAATTGTCTACTCACTCTACCAGGAGGACGCCAAGAAACAGTTAATATCTTTTGTTATGATCGCCTTTGTTTGCCTTAGCACTGCAGGCCGGGCAAGCACCGACACGCTCACCATTCTTCACGTCAACGATACGCACAGTTGTCTTGCACCGCTCGGCCCGCGCACAAGTACGCTCGAAGGGACGCAGGGAGGCATTGCTCGTGCTGCAACATTCATCGGCATGATGCGCCAAACCTACCCTGACTTGTTGCTGCTGCACGCGGGCGATGTGTTTGTTGGTGATTTATTTTTCAACAGATATTTTGGCGTTCCCGAACTGCAGATTATGCAATCTTTGGGTTTCGACGCGATGGCCGTGGGCAACCATGAGTTTGATTTGACTCCGGCAATTCTCGACACCGCGCTAAGCACAGCATTCCCAGCCGGCGGATTTCCTCTCGTCTCCGCGAACACTGTTCTCGATCATCCGGATGTTCAACATCTCAAAACATTCATCAAGCAATACACGATCAAGCAGGTGGGAAATGTGAAGGTCGGTATTTTTGGAATGACAACGCCATCCACAAACATTCTCTCCCAACCTTCCCCGGCGTTTATTGATACGAACATCATTGAGATTGCGGCGGCGATGGTGGATACGCTGGAAGCTCAGAATTGCAATATGGTTATTTGCCTCTCGCATCTGGGTGTTGACCTCGATAAACTCGTTGCTCAACATGTTTCTGGCATCGACGCAATCATCGGGGGACATGATCATTACTCGTTCACGCATGCAATTGCCATCGTGAATCCTGTCGGGGATACGACATGGATTGCGCAAGCTGGAGCGCAATACAAGAACGTCGGTATGGTTCGGCTTGTAGTGAACAATGGCCAGGTTCGCCTGTTGCAATCATCTGTAGTTCATTTGGATCAAGCCATCCCCGAAGAGCCGACAGTTAAAGCAACAGTACAGATGCTCATAGCGGGCATCGAACAAACGTACGGCCCTGTCTACTCGCAACGCATTTCGACAGCCAAAGAATTTTTCGAAGAAGAGGCGGACTCACTGGCATTCAATGGATATCGCGATACGCCGGTGGAGAATCTTGTCACCGACGCGTACCGGACAGCAACAGGCGCGCAGATTGCAATCCAGCCCGGCGGATCGACTGCACAGCCGCTGTATGCAGGACCTCTGGTACCGGCGGACGCATTCAGAATAGTTGGCTATGGGTTCAATACGGAGAATGGACTCGGATACAATCTCGTTACGTTCAACATGACCGGTGCTGATCTTATTGCCGGGATTGAGTTCGGGCTGGCGGGCATTGAACAGAACGACGAATTTTTTATTCAAGCATCCGGAATGACATATACGTACAACGCGCATCAGCCGCCGTTCTCACGCGTTGTAGGCGCAAGGGTTGGCTCCGTAACTCTCGATCCCGCTGCGACATATTCGATTGCAACCAATTATCTGGTGCTGCTCGTACTTTCGCAGTTGCAAATTCCGTTCAGCAATCCGCATATCTTCGGAGGTGACACAACTGAGTTTCAGGTTCTCGCAAATTACATTTCGCAGTTCGATACGTTGCGTCCGGTACGGCGGGAGAGAATTCTTTCTCCCGTAAAAGAAATTACCGGTTCGACTCCACAGGAATTCCGTTTGGAACAAAATTATCCCAACCCTTTCAATCCGAGTACGCGAATTGTTTTTACCCTTCCGGACGAAGCTGCGACAAGCCTGATAATCTACAATCTGCTCGGACAAGAAGTGGCGACGTTGATTAGTGGAAGGCTTGTTCGCGGACGACATGAAGTTGTGTTCGATGCCCGAAATCTGCCGAGCGGTGTATATCTCTATCGTTTACAATCCGGAAACCTGGTACAGACGAGCAAGATGATGTTGATGAAATGAAAACCCCATTTGCAAAATCTTAGTCGAAAGGAATTCTAATATGTTAACCCGCATGATTCTGAGATTATGTTCGATGGCGATGGTTTGTCTCCTGCTCTCTCCTCACTCTTCAATTGCTCAAGACCAACCACAAGACTTCTCGCGCAACGCAATTTATGTAGAAGGATTGGGCCAGGGCATATTGTACTCCATTAACTACGACTACCGATTCACAACAGACGCGGGAATTAGAATCGGATTCACGAGGTGGTCAACCGGTGGAGACTGGGTCATGCTATTCCAAAGTAATATGCTTTTTACCGCTTTCCCGATTACGATTAATTTTTTACCGGGGGAAAGCTCAAGCAGTTTTGAGTTGGGTATTGGTTTAATGCCCATGATCGCTTCTAGCAAGGGGCAGGAGCAGGATGAAACCACAGTCATCGGAATAGCCACCTTCGGTTACCGGTATCAGCCAATCGAAGGCGGCATTGTCTCCCGAATTGGTTTTACACCTGTATTTGGGTCGTGGGGATTCCTGCCAACTGTAGGAATTTCTCTGGGGTATGCTTTCTAGCCGGCGGTTGGATTGGCTCTCCAACTTTTGTTATCTTGTGAACAGAAACTGGCGACATTTTGATATCGCAGAAGTAATTGTTCATTGAGGTAACGGCGTATGGAAGCAAATGCAGATCAACTACAGGCAATCCTCGAAGAGTTCGGCCCGAATGCCGGCCTCGTCGAGGAGATGCTTGAGGAATACCTGAAAAACCCGGCGGGAGTGAGCAGTACATGGCAGCAGTACTTTGGTGAGATCCTCAAGCCATCGAACGGCAACGGAACATGGCCCTCTTCTCCCTCAACAGTTACAAGTCAGCAACAACCGGCAGTTGTCCCACCCTCTTCATCTTCCGTCTCTTCAACAGATCAACAGACTGCAATCCGCGGCGTTGCTGCGAAGATTGTCGAGAATATGGAAGCAAGCCTTTCGCTCCCCACTGCAACATCCGTGCGCACAATTCCCGTTAAGGTGTTGGAAGAAAACCGCCGGCTCCTCAATCAATATCTCGCCATCCGGTCGGGCAACAAGCTTTCGTTCACACATATTATTGCATGGGCGTTGGTGAAAGCGTTGGGTGAGTATCCGAATCTGAACGCATCGTTTGCGCGCATCGGCGGAGTGCCGCATAAAACTGAGCGGCCGAATGTCAACATCGGACTTGCTGTCGATCTGACGAGAAAAGATGGATCACGGTCGCTTGTTGTCCCCAACGTAAAAAATGCCGAGGCGATGGACTTCGGCCAGTTCGTCGCTGCATATGACGTGGTCGTGAAAAAATCCCGGACGAACTCACTTGACCCATCGGACTTTCAGGGAACATCCGTTACGCTCACCAATCCCGGAACGGTTGGAACGGTTTCGTCAATTCCCCGGCTCATGCCCGGTCAGGGAGCCATTGTCGCGATCGGGGCGATTAATCATCCGGCTGAGAACCAGGGCATGTCGCTCAGCGCACTCTCGATGCTGGGTGTCAGCAAGGTTATGACGATAACGTGCACGTACGACCATCGCGTTATTCAGGGCGCGGAGTCGGGACAGTTTCTTGCGCGGGTTCATTCATTGTTGTTGGGGGAAGACCGTTTCTACGATCAGCTCTTTGCCGATTTGAAAATTCCTTATGAGCCGGTGAGATGGCAAACCGACCAGCACCCGATGTTTGCAGGCAGCAATCAGACGGAAGCATATATCGAAAAGCAGGCACGCGTTCTTCAGCTTATCAACGCGTATCGCGTGCGGGGACATTTGCTGGCCCACCTCGATCCTCTCGTCAACGAACCTCATCATCATCCGGAACTCGATCCTGCTTCGTACGGATTGACAATCTGGGATTTGGAGAGGGAATTTATTACCGGCGGACTCGCCGTTGAACCGCGTGCAACACTCAGAGAAATCCTCGACATACTACGCGAGACCTATTGCGGCACGATCGGCGTTGAGTACATGAACATTCAGGACCCGGCGCAGAAACAATGGCTGCAGGAGCGCATGGAGCCGCGCCGAAATTCCGACCCGCTATCCGACCAATTACGAATTCAGATTCTGAAAAAATTAGCTGCTGCCGAGGGACTCGAAAAATTCCTTCACACCAAATTCATCGGGCACAAGCGCTTCTCACTCGAAGGCGGCGAAACGATGATGGCAATTCTTGATGTGCTGCTCGATGATGCCGCAGAGATGAGCGTCCGTGAGATTGTTATCGGCATGGCGCATCGCGGCCGATTGAATATTCTTGCAAACACAATCGGCAAGTCGCTCGCCAAACTTTTTTCTGAATTTGAAGGATATATCGACCCGAGCAGTATACAGGGATCGGGCGACGTGAAGTATCACCTCGGAGCAAAGGGCATTCATCGCACACCGACAGGGAAAGAAATAGTCGTCTCCGTTGCACCGAATCCAAGTCATCTTGAAGCGGTAAATTCTGTAGTCGAAGGCATCGTTCGGGCAAAGCAGGACCGGTTGCACGACCGCGAACATCAGCAGATCATTCCAATCCTTATTCATGGCGATGCGGCATTTGCCGGACAAGGCACCATCGCAGAGACGTTGAACCTCTCACAACTGAACGGCTACCGAACAGGCGGCACGATTCATCTTATCATCAATAATCAAATAGGATTTACAACCTCGCCCGACGATGCACGATCTACTCCCTATTGCACGGACGTTGCTAAGATGGTGCAGGCCCCGATCTTTCATGTCAACGGCGACGACCCCGATGCATGCGTGCGTGTTGCCAAGCTTGCATATGAATACCGCCGCCGGTTCAATCGTGATGTTGTGATTGATATGTTTTGTTTCCGCCGGCACGGGCACAACGAGGGTGACGAGCCGAGCTACACACAGCCGCTTCTCTACAAAAAAATCAAGCAGCATCCTTCTGTCCGGACACTGTATGCGGAACTCCTGGTCCGCCAAAAAGTTCTCACGCAGGAAGAAGTCGATGCCATCAACGAGGAAACAAAGCATCGCTACGAACGGGCATTCGAAGCATCGCAAAAACGTGAGATGCATTTCAAACCCGACGTGCCGCTTGCCGTCGACCCCGAAGAATTGGCAAGGGCCCAGCCCAACAGCGCGACTGCCGTCAGCATCGAACGGTTGCATGAAGTAACCACGGCATTGACGCGGCTGCCCGAAGGGTTCACGATCAATCCGAAGCTCCAACGCATTCTCGACGAACGTGCCGTGCTGGTCACGGGCAGCACAAAAATCGATTGGTCATTTGCCGAAGCACTCGCGTTCGGATCGCTGGTGGTTGAAGGGACGCCGGTCCGTTTGAGCGGCCAGGATAGCGGCCGGGGAACATTCAGTCAGCGTCACCTGGTTCTGTCCGATGCAAACAGCGGTGCGGAATATGTTCCACTGAATAATATTCGCGAAGGCCAGGCGCCGTTTGCGGTATATGACAGCCTTCTCTCCGAAGCTGCCGTGCTTGGATTTGAATTCGGCTACAGTGTTGCCGACCCTCTTGCCCTCGTGCTGTGGGAAGCGCAATTCGGGGACTTCGTTAATGGCGCGCAGGTGATCATCGACCAGTTCCTCGCCGGCTCCGAAGCGAAATGGCAGGAGCCCTGCGACCTGGTTCTCCTTCTGCCGCATGGTTACGAAGGCCAGGGACCGGAACACTCCAGTGCACGGCCGGAACGTTTTCTTCAGCTTTGCGCGGAAGACAACATGCAGGTGGCGAACTGCTCGACGCCCGCGCAGTACTTCCATATCCTCCGCCGGCAAATGCGCGACAACCGCAGGATGCCGCTTGTCATCATGACACCGAAGAGTTTATTGCGACACCCAAAGGCGATTTCGGCGCCGGAAGATTTCGTGAATGGAAAATTCATGGAATTGATTGATGACTCGGCGATCACAGGTCCTGCGGACGTAAAGCGTCTGATCTTTTGCAGCGGAAAGGTATATTACGATTTGTTCGCCGAAATGGCGTTGCACCCGACCTCTGCTATTGCAATCATCCGGCTCGAACAGTTTTATCCCTTTCCTTCCGATCAGCTCAGTGCGATACTTGGAAAATACGGCGCCGGAAAGGAAATCTTCTGGACGCAGGAAGAACCGAAGAATATGGGCGCATGGGTCTTCGTTCAGGAATATTTCAGAGAACTGTTGCAGGCAGGACAGAAACTCACGTACGTCGGCCGCAAGGCAAGCGCGTCTACTGCAACCGGTTCGTTGAAGACTCACCAGGCCGAGCAGGATGCGCTCGTGAAAACAGCGCTCGCACTGTAGGATGTGTTCATTTGGTTGGTTATTTTCAAAGTAGGAACGGGCGCTCGTTCCTACTTTCATTTCCTCCCCTCACATGACTGATCGATGTTGATGTCGGCACTCGTTGAAACTGTAGATAAAATATTTTCCGAAGATGGCGCCCTTTCCCATCTCCGGGAGTTCGAATACCGCCCTCAGCAAAGAAAGATGGCTGTCGCAGTTACCGAAGCGCTTGAGGCACGGAAACATCTGATCGTCGAAGCGCCGACCGGCGTTGGTAAATCGCTCGCCTACCTGGTTCCCGCAATACTGTATGCCCGCAATGAAAAGCGCAAGGCAATCATAACCACTCATACAAAGAATCTGCAGGAACAACTCTTTCGGAAAGACATAACCATTGCCCGCGGCATTCTCGGCGAGAAAGAAGTCCATGCTGTTGTGCTGAAAGGAAGGCGAAATTACCTTTGCACGACGCGCCTGCAGAGGGTTCTTGCGTCGACCGGGTCACTCTTTAGCGATGACGAACACGACCATCTTCGCCGTATTGAAGAGTGGTCGCACACGACAATCGATGGCGATATGGAGAGTCTTGGCTTTACTCCTCAGGCGAGTGTGTGGGAGATGGTTTGTTCCGAGAAAGGAATCTGCAGCTCAACAGCGTGTGGCTTCGGATGTTTCTTTCAGCAAGCGAAGGAAAGGGTACGGAGCGCGAACATCGTGATTATGAATCATGCGTTGTTCTTTACACTGATGGCACTGCAGGGTACAGAGGATCAATTCATCTTCCCGAATGATTTTGTGATCTTCGATGAAGCCCATACGGTGGAATCCGTTGCCGGATTGGGAATCGGAAAAAACATTTCCCGGTATCAGGTTCTCTCCGCCATCCACAAGCTCTACAATCCGAAAACCAAAAAAGGGTTGTTCGCAAAGCAGAAGAAAAGCCTCCGAACGTTATGCGAGGATACGGAAGCGGTTGCAGTGGAGTTCTTTGAAACCATGCGCAGCGTTGTACTGTCGCAGGATTCATCGGCGCGTGAGTTTCGCGTCCGGCGCCCGCACATTATTGACGACTCTCTCACCGGCGCTCTGCAACGGCTTGAACGTGAAGCTGAGAAGACAGAAAAAAATGTCAGGGAGTCCGAGCAGAAAGAAGTCGCTGCGGCGCGACGCTACATCTGGGAAGCAAAAATCCTGGTAGAGGAATTTCTCGAACAGACCGAATCTGGATTTACGTATTGGGTTGAGCTGATGCCCGGACGGACCGGAAACATTACACTCTGCGCTTCGCCCGTTGACGTCGCTGAAAGCATCGGCCCGAAATTATTCCGTGATGATACATCTGTGATCATGACGAGCGCTACGCTGGCAGTGAACAATTCGCTCGATTATTTTCAGCG
>JBKJJX010000254.1:0-3565 GCA_046597825.1 Bacteroidota bacterium
TATGCAGCAGATATTTACGTTCGACATCCATAGAGAACAAAATAAAAAGACCCTATCCGTCACGCAGAATAGAGCCCGGGGATTTATTAGCCTGTTTGCATCAGATTTTTTGACTTAAGCGCAGACGGTTTGTTGCGCGCAGCAGCGCAGTGCGGGCACGCAGTTCATCGACGGTTTCTTCCGCTGAGCGAAGCCTCTCCTCTGCACGGACTTTCGCAGTCTTCGCCCGTTCAATATCGATCTCGGATGATTTCTCTGCCGTGTCCGCGAGGACGACAACATGATTGTCATTGACTTCGACAAATCCGCCGCTCGTTGCATAGAAGGTATCTGTGCCGGTTTTGTCTTTGACTTTGATTTCGCCAATATCCAGTGCAGAAAGAAACGGGGCGTGGTTATATAAAATCTGAAACCCACCTTCCACGCCCGGAGCGGTCAAGCTCGTTGCTTCATCGTTGAATACAACTTTATTCGGCGTGATAATTTCCAGCTGAAATGAGTGTTCGTACATAATCAATTCTGCATTGCTTTTGCTTTTTCAACAGCTTCCTCGATGCCGCCAACCATGTAGAATGCATTCTCCGGAAGATGATCATATTCGCCGTTCACAATACCCTTAAAGCTTCGGATTGTATCTTCAAGCTTTACGTATTTACCGGGAATGCCGGTAAATTGTTCGGCAACAAAGAACGGCTGCGACAGGAATTTCTGAATCTTGCGCGCACGGTTCACGGTAAGCTTATCTTCATCGGATAACTCATCCATTCCGAGGATGTTGATGATATCCTGCAGATCTTTGTATGTTTGCAATGTCTGCTTTACGGACTTCGCTACCTGATAATGTTCTTCTCCGACAACACCAGGCTCAAGAATTCGAGATGTCGAGTCGAGCGGATCGACTGCCGGATAAATTCCAAGTTCAGAAATCTGGCGACTCAACACAGTCGTAGCGTCCAGATGCGAGAATGTGGTGGCAGGCGCCGGATCAGTCAAGTCGTCGGCAGGAACGTAGATTGCCTGCACTGAAGTGATCGATCCTTTTTTTGTTGACGTGATTCGTTCCTGCAACTCGCCCATTTCCGAACCAAGAGTTGGCTGATATCCTACTGCAGAAGGCATACGTCCGAGAAGTGCGGACACCTCAGACCCTGCCTGAACGAAGCGGAAAATATTATCGATAAAGAGCAGAACGTCTTTTCCTTCTTCCTCCCGGAAATATTCTGCGATCGTAAGAGCTGTAAGAGCAACACGAGCACGAGCACCGGGCGGCTCATTCATTTGTCCGAACACAAGTGCGGTCTTCTTCAACACGCCAGACTCTTTCATCTCAAGCCAGAGATCGTTTCCTTCACGCGTACGCTCGCCCACTCCACCAAACACAGAAAACCCACCATGCTGCTGAGCGATGTTGTTGATCAGTTCCATGATAATAACTGTTTTGCCGACACCCGCTCCACCGAACAATCCCGTCTTCCCTCCTTTTGAATACGGCTCAAGAAGATCGATAACTTTAATTCCTGTTTCGAATAATTCTTTTTTGGTTGAGAGGTCAGAAAATTTTGGTGCAGCGCGGTGAATGGGGTAATGCTTGTCGGATACAATCGGCCCTAAATCGTCAATGCCTTCGCCGATAACGTTGATCAAACGGCCAAGCGCCGCCGGTCCGACAGGAATCGTAATTGGAGCGCCGGTATCAATCGCTTTCTCGCCTCTCGCCAACCCGTCAGTTGAGTCCATTGCAACCGTTCGGACAATGTTATCGCCGAGGTGCTGCTGAACTTCAACAATAAGGTCTTCTTTCTTGCCTTCGACCGTGACTCGCGGAATTTTGACGGAATTCAGAATGGCGGGCAACGTACCGCCCGAAAAATCTATATCGATAACTGGTCCAATTATTTGGACGATTTTGCCTTCGCTCATTAAGTACCTTTCTGGTGGAGAAAAACGTCGGTTGGGTAAATTTTCTGGGCTATAAATTAGCCAAATTGGCGCACAGAATCAATCATTCTTATCAAATCAACTGGAAAACATTGAGAATGCCTACGGAGTTTTTTGCTTCGCGAGAATGGCGAAAACAATCACGGCTCCGTGCAGCCTTCCATTCTCAACAAAAATTTTATTGTTATTCTTTCCCGCGACGATCGAACCGCAGACGTATAACCCCTCCACATTCGTCTCCAGTGTGCCTTCGTTGTGAACCGGACCAAGCGTCTCGGGGTTTATGCGGACACCATAACTCTGCAAATGTTTTGTATCAGGATGAAAACCAATGTGGACAAACGTGAAATCATTTTCGAATTCTTTCAGTCCATCGGGAGTGTGAACAACGATACTCTCGGGTTTGATTTCCTTTACGACAGAATTGAAGAGGGCTCTTATCTCATTTTTCTTGATCCGGTTTTCGATGTCGGGAAGAATCCAATACTTCACGGCCTTGCTTGGCTCCGCTCCGCGATGAACCAGCGTCACCTCTACTCCATGCCGGTACAAATCCAGCGCTGTCTCAACCGCAGAGTTCCTTCCGCCGACAACCGTGACCTTCTTGCCGAATAGTTCAAACGGCTCGTGATAGTAATGTGCGACATTTGGCAAGTCTTCCCCCGGGACGCCAAGCTTGTTCGGATCGTCGTAATACCCGGTGCTCACCACAACGTTGCGTGCTTCGTACGTCTTGCCTTTTCGGGTAGAAACATGGAATGTCGAATCTCTTTTTTGAACTGACTCAACGGCATCCGAAGTTTTCACGTCGAGTTTGTAATGCGCCGCCACTCGCTGATAATAATTTATCGTGTCGATTCGTGTCGGGCGTGTGGTGGGAATGACGAACGGAACATTTCCTATTTCGAGAAGTTCGGGAGTCGAGAACCAGATACATTCAGCCGGGAATCGCCGGATCGCATCAACCACACTTCCTTTATCGAGCACAGCACATGAGAGTCCGGCTTTCTTTGCTTCGATTGCGCAGGAGAGTCCGGCAGGCCCGGCACCGATTATCAGAACATCAACCATTATCGCTTCCCGAAAATAAACAGAGACGTTGCAAGCAACGTCTCCATAAGAAATCTACACTTGAGCAGGCGGACGGATTTGAACCGTCGACCCGGCGATTACGAATCAACGTTTCAAGCGAACTGCTTTCGCCATTATTCTATACAAATAGAGGGAGTTTTCCAACACATTTTAGCATAGGTCACGCAAGTGAAGTAGCGATACAATAGCTACAATATCGATATAGTTTTGTTGACATAGATTTGACACAGCTCCGGCGAGAATGACTCTCATTCCATGCGGTTCGGACGAAGTGTTGCACGCAAACTCTCCAAAGCCCGGCTCTCCGGATGGCTTAAGGGACACTCCTCAAAGGTTGCCCGCTAGATCAAAAATCCAAATCAGACTCCCCGTCATCGCAAAAGACAAAACTCTTCTAGTTTAATTGCTCCTGCTTTAGGTCCTTGTTATTCGAAACAATCAGCACATCAGTGGAGCTTTCACAAGCGGTCATCCACGCTCATCGATGTACTCACATTTTTATTGCTAATTCTTTAACTCAAGTACTTTTTCAGCG
>JBKJJX010000364.1:0-11644 GCA_046597825.1 Bacteroidota bacterium
TTGTAAAGCGGACATTTTTTTTTGGACATTGAGAAAGAAAGTCGATGCCTGACGATCCCTCCCGCGGTGGTGTTCCTGAACACTTGGGGAGAACGCCAAAGTGATATATTGAAGCGCATACTTAGCGGAATCGATTGAACACCTTATTACTTACTGCTACTATTACTCCTCCGCCGGGCGTCCCGGATCTTCTAAGGACGGATCCGGCTGTGCGTCTCGGCGACTATACCGAGGCATTGAAATTTTATCTTACCGCCGGTAATCTGAATATCGATCAGATTGTCTTCGCCGACAATTCGAATTCTGATCTCTCACCTCTGAAAAATCTGGTTTCCAATACAAAAAGCAAGAAGAGGGTTGAGTTTATCAGCTTTAACGGACTCGACCACCCGCCTGCGAATGGTCGTGGCTACGGCGAGTTCAAAATGCTGGATTATGTAATGGCGAACTCCAACATTATCCGGTCGGCTTCCGAAACGGACAGAATGTGGAAAGTAACAGGCAGATATGTTGTCATCAATTTGTGCGACGTCATCGAACGGGCTCCCCACACGTATGATCTATATTGCAATATCCGTCGCTGGCCTCGTCCATGGATGGACTTGTATTTACTTTCATGGACAAAGAAAGGATACAATGCTATTCTTCGGGATGTTCATCGGGAGCTTCAGGAGGATATCATCAAAACTTCTCCCGAGGCGCGCATGTGGGAGATTCTCCAAGACTCTTTTCATAAAGCGAATATCGTTCCACGGTTCAATGTGCAGCCATTTGTTGAAGGGATTGTAGGATTCGATAACCGCAATCTTGCAGGAGGAAGCAATCTGATAAAATTCTACTTGCGTTCGTTCGCCCGCCGTTATTTTCCGTGGATATGGATTTGACAAATCTCCTCTAACCGGAAACGATTCTCATCCATTAATTTCTAATTACAAATGCCAATAAGTGCTATACACTTATTCAAGCGAGCGTCTGGCAGGCTGCAGCGATTTTCCTTCCTCAATACGTTACGAACAGAACTTGCAGATTGCCGTTCATGCCTTGATGTAGGATGTGGAAGCAATTCATTTATTCCGTTGCTTGCATTTGAATATTCTGCAGGCGTTGAATATTTCGCTCCGGCTCTTGAGGAAGCCCGAAAATCGGGATCGTACAATGAGTATTGTCTTGCAGATGTGAGAGATGTTGGAAAGCATTTTTCTGAAAATCAATTCGATTGCTGCGTCGCGCTCGATGTAATCGAACATCTGACAAAAGAAGATGGATATAAGCTGATCGCGGATATGGAGCGCATAGCCCGAAAAAAAATTGTGTTCTTTACTCCCAATGGTTTTTTGCCTCAAACCAGCCTGTATGATAATGATTTGCAGGAGCACCTCTCCGGCTGGTCCGCATCCGAAATGAAGGCATTGGGATTCAAGGTGATTGGTATGTATGGGCCAAAGTTTATGCGCGGAGAGCAACACAAACACAAATTCAAGCCTGCCGCTCTCGCCGGACTGGTTACTGCGTTCTTGCATTTTACATTCACCCGCTGGCAGCCGGCATACGCTGCCGCGATTCTCTGCGTGAAAGATGTTTCAACGTAATGCGCCGCCGTGATATCATAATCTTCTTCTCGGTTGTCCTCGGTCTGTACGGACTTATCAACTTCTATATTTTCAGTCACGGATTATTGTCGCTGGGCGCTGAGCCTGCTTTTCGTCCGTGGTATATCGGGATATTCCTTTTTCTTTCTCTCGCCTACATTGCCGGACGGTTTCTTGAACGCCGTTCGATCAGCAGGCTGAGCGCCGCGCTTATCTGGCTGGGATCGTTCTGGCTTGCAGCGGTCATCTATTTTTTGTTGATCGTTCTTGCGGTTGACCTTGTCCGGCTGTTGGATCGGATTGTTCCTTTTCTGCCGGAATATTTCTCTGAACCACAATCCAAATTTCTATTTGGCGCCGGAGCGACTCTTCTCGTTGCCCTTATCGTGGGGTTGGGCGCATTCAACGCGGCAAGGCCGCGTGTGCGCAGGTTGGATCTCAACATTCAAAAGAACGCTTCATTGCGCACGCTCAACATCGTTGCCGTAACGGATATTCATCTTGGAACGATCATCTGCAGGGCGCGGCTCGAGCGAATCGTCAGGAAAATAAATTTGCTGGATGCTGATATTGTTTTGCTGCCCGGCGATGTTGTGGACGAGGATATTCAGCCGGTCATCAAACAAAATCTGGGAGAGACATTCCGCAGCATTAAATCAAAACATGGTGTCATCGCGATCACCGGAAACCATGAATATATCGGGGGTGTTAATGCGGCGTGTGATTATCTCGTGGAGCATAGAATTATCATGCTGCGCGACGATGTGATAAAAATTGCTGATAGCTTTTATGTTGTCGGCAGGGAAGACCGGTCGTTCAACCGCGGCCCGAAACGCCAGCGCAAATCGATTGAAGGGTTGATACAAGGCCTGGACAAATCATTACCGATAATTCTTATGGACCATCAGCCGTTTCATCTGGAAGAGGCAGCGAAGAACAATATCGACCTTCAGATTTCCGGGCATACACACCACGGACAGCTATGGCCATTCAATCTGATTACAAAGAGAATTTTTGAAGTTAGCTGGGGATATAAGAAGAAAGGAAGCACTCACTTTTACGTTTCATGCGGAGTGGGTTCCTGGGGCCCGCCAGTTCGTATCGGAAACAGGCCAGAAATTATGCACATTAAAATTACGTTTGCAACATAACCGGTTGCTATGTCTTGAGTTTGTTATTACCTTTACCACAGAATTTTGTTCCGCACAACGTGGCGCCATCCGTACCATCATAAAACATTTTACTTTTTCAGAAAGGAGTACAATCATGAAACGCTGCATCTTTGCTGCGCTATTGCTGTGTGCGATTACATTGGGCGTTGGGCAGGATATGCCAACCGGTTTCCGTGCGGATTTGTTGGGGCAAATCGCGTACGCGCAAAAACAAATCATGGAACTCGAAAATGCCATTCCGGACAAGAAGATGTCGTGGCGCCCGAACAAAGAGGTGCGGTCCATCAGCGAAGTATATCTGCATATCGCATTTTCCAATTATCTTCTCCTCAATATTGCGGGCATAACTCCTCCCGCCGACGCGATGTGGTCATCGAGTGATGGCGAGAAATGGGAAAAGTCCACGACCAATAAAAAAGAGATTGCAGAGAAATTGCAGAAGTCGTTTGACTTCGTGAAAGAAGGGATCAAGAACATGCCCGATGCAGGTCTTGAGAAGCATGCGTCATTTTTCGGACAGGACATGACGGTGCGGAGCGTGCTGTTGGGAGTCCTTTCGCACTTGCACGAACATCTGGGACAATCCATCGCGTATGCCCGCATGAACAATGTTGTTCCGCCGTGGACTGCAGCCCAACAAGCGGCAGAGAAGAAAGAAAAAGCCAAAGGCAAGTAGTTTCTATTCATCGGGGGTAACGCCGTCGTTGCCCCCGCCTTCTATCCTCACCTCACAATCTCACGGTATCATGATTGCATCAAGAATTTACACCGTTCTGTGTGCAGCCTTGCGCTGCTTTCATTGGCAGAGCTGACAGTTACTTACGCAAGTTGGAATGGGGCCTGACTGTAAGGTAAAATTCTATCGTAGATTTGGTAAACGATATGCTTTTGCTGCTTCGTCGCGTTGACGCAACATTTATGACTTCACGCCATTATCGAAACAATGAGAGAACTACACATGTCAACCAAAGACCCCCGCGTTGACGCGTACATCGTAAAGTCCCAGGACTTCGCAAAGCCAATTCTCATACACATCCGTGCAGTAGTTCACCAGGCTTGTCCTGACGTAGAAGAAACGATCAAGTGGAATTTTCCAGCGTTTATGTACCACGGAATTCTTTGCGGCATGGCGGCGTTCAAGGAGCACAGTGCCTTTGGCTTTTGGAAGGGGACGCTGATTGTTGGTGAGAAAGGAAAAAGCCTTGAAGCAATGGGAAGCTTTGGCCGCATGACAAAACTTTCAGATTTACCATCGGACCAAATCCTCAGCCACTATATCAAGCAGGCGATGGAACTGAATGAAAAGGGAGTAAAGGCGCCGCCGAAAAGAAAGTCAGCTCCGAGAAAACCAATTAAAGTTCCCCCATACTTCACCACAGCGCTGAAGAAAAACAAAAAAGCAAAAGAAGCGTTCGAAGCTTTTAGTCCATCGCATCAGCGAGAATATCTCTAATGGATTACTGAAGCCAAGACAGAAGCAACACGCGAGAAACGCCTTGCTACAACGATCGAATGGCTTTCCGAAGGCAAGGGCAGAAACTGGAAGTACGAACGAAAGTAATTCCCGCCGAATCGACACATGCCCCCGATCCGCTGCCCAGCTGAGGTGGTGGTCGAAGAAAAAAGGCGGTGGCAGGAATAATCAGCTTCAGCGCAACACTCTCGCAGGAAACATAAACAATGCTTTGATGAATTCGAACAGTGCAGTCACTGTAATGCCAACCAGCCGGAACGGCAACAGAACAAGCCAGACAATCGGATACAACACGAGCGCAACGATTGCCAGCGGCCAGCAAATAACAAGAAGCAAAAGCCAGAGAAGAAATTTGATCATTGGAGGTTTCCGGTTTGTTCGTTATCAATACGGGAGCGCCGCAGGATTGTTTCCCGGAAAGAAAAAATGAATTCCCGCATAACATTTCAGACAGCGGTGCTCACGTTCGTTACACTCTTCGCGTTCGCATCGAACTCCATTCTCTGCAGGCTGGCGCTCGGATCGCATTTGATCGATGCCGGAACATTCACTGCCGTTCGGCTCTTCAGTGGAGCTGTTGTTCTGGTGTTGCTCGTTTCGGTCCGCGATAAAGCACTGCCAAAACTACGGGTCAAATGGCGGGGCGCCCTTGCATTGTTTGTATATGCCGCTCCGTTTTCGTTCGCGTATCTTCGCATTCCCGCAGCTGTTGGCGCGCTGGTGTTGTTTGGCGCAGTGCAGACAACGATGATCGGGTTTGATCTGATGAAAGGGAAAAAGCTTCACCGGACGGAACTTGTGGGATTAGTTCTCGCAATAGGCGGACTGATCTTTCTGCTGCTGCCGGGAGTTTCGTCGCCGGATCTCTTGGGCGTCGCGTTGATGGCTCTTGCCGGAATTGCGTGGGGTGTGTACTCCCTGCAAGGCCGCGGAGTTGTCGACCCGCTGGTGGCTACGGCGGGCAACTTCACGTTTAGCGTGGTGTTTGTATTGCCTCTTCTTGCCGCCAATACAAGTGCGGTATCAGTGACAACAACCGGACTGCTATATGCTGTTAGTTCCGGAGCGTTAGCGTCAGGAGTAGGTTATGCGATTTGGTATACGGCACTGCGCGGGCTGACTCCGACACAAGCAGGGATTGTGCAATTGCTCGTTCCTGTTCTCGCGGCAATGGGAGGAGTGTTGTTTCTGAGTGAGGTTGTTTCGGTTCGTCTTCTCATGTCCGGTGTAATTATTTTGAGCGGTGTGGGATTGGCGGTGATGGGGAGAAGATAAGGCTAAGCAGGAATTCATCGCACATTTTCCATCTTATCTTACTACATTCAGATAGGATTTTCCTCTTCCACCAGAAGAATCGATGGCACCCACGGTCTGTATTTTTGAAGATCCCCAATATGTAAAGCTCCTGCCGCTTGTCTATACACGTCCGGTGTACGATTTGCGATGCGGGATTCTCACGCTCCGCCAGAAAATCCAGAGAGCATACCCGAAAGCCAACATTTCATTGTTGTGCCGTCCCTATCTTGCCGATGTCGTGAGGCAGCAGAATCCCGACACAGAGGTAAATTCTGTACCTGCGGGAGATTGTCTTTTTGTCAACGGACGGGTTCTTGCCAGCGAATCGTTCGTCAAACAGATTCCGTTAAAAGGAAAGAACGCGCTGTACATTTCAGGGAACACGGTTGTTGCTGTTCGCATGAATGCAGTTGCCCGCACTTCAATGAAAGAGAATGTGTCAGGCAATTTCGATCTCGATCACTTTGCTGAATTCGAAAAAACCCAAGTCGATGCAACTCTTATTGAATATTCCTGGGATCTTGTACAGAAAAACGGCCACCAGATTGCAGTGGACTTTAAATCACTCGCGAAAAAAGGCAAAATCAAAGGCAAGGTTTATCCGGGCGCTCACCTTGTAAGCAAGAAAAACATTTTCATCAATACCGGCGCATCTGTAAAACCCGGCGCAGTGCTGGATGCGGAGAACGGCCCGATCTACATCAGCAAGAATGTAAAAATACTTTCCAATGCGGTGATTGAAGGTCCTGCTTACATTGGCGACGGGAGCGTCATCAAAATTGGGGCAAAGATTTATGGCAATACCAGTATTGGAGAAATGTGCAAAGTAGGCGGGGAGGTTGAGGGAAGCATTATTCACTCTTACTCTAATAAACAACATGACGGCTTTCTCGGCCATTCGTATATCGGCATGTGGTGCAATCTCGGCGCTGACACGAACAACAGCGATTTGAAAAATAATTATGGCTTGGTTAAAGTAACTGTGAATGGGGCGGAGATTGATACCGGCTTGCAGTTTGTAGGGCTGACTATGGGAGACCACTCAAAGAGTGGCATCAATACGATGTTCAATACGGGAACAGTTGTTGGAGTATCGAGCAACGTTTTCGGTGGGGCGTTCCCTCCCAAATTTATCCCTTCATTTGCGTGGGGAGGTGGAGAGAAATTACAAATGTACGATCTTGAAAAGAGTATCGATGTTGCGAGGCAGGTGTTAGCAAGACGCAATGTTCAGATGACAGACGATGGGGAGATATTAATGAGAAAGGTCTTCGATTTGTCCGCTCACGAGCGAAGCAAGCTTGTGTAAAACAGAAACGCCTTCACTGTGGAAGGCGTTTCTGACTCTAAGATTAGCTATCTGTTTTCAGATAGAATGGCAACTGTTGGCGCATACGTTCGCGCTTAGCACGGTATGCCATCTCTTTCTTTTTGCAGCTTGGGCAGCGATATGCCCCGACCTGTCCACGAAACTCGTTGCCGCAGTCCCGACAGATAGTGGAACCACGCTTCTTCATTCTTGCATCACCCTTATAATTCATAATCTTTTTTCTCCTTGCACAATATAACGCATTAGTAGCAGAAATGGTTCGACGGAGACAACATAGACCTTGCCATTTTGGGCTGAATTCGACGATTCGCAATTAATTTTTTTTATTTTTTGATTAAAACGCGAAATCACTCTGCGTAACCCATGCTCGAGCAATGGTTTGGACTTCACATAGGCTATAAGACGTACTTCCTTCATAATTAACCATTCTTATTGGTTTTCTGGTTGGAGATAACTTAATTTATGATGTTCACAATGGAGCAATATGGATAAGCGGAAAATTACACAGACAGAACGGCAGCGGCTCATAGAGACTGCAAATCTTGCAAAGGCAAATGCCTATGCCCCATATTCCCGGTTTCCGGTGGGCGCTGCCTTGCTGACAGAGGACTACACATTCTTTGCGGGGTGTAATGTCGAGAACAGCTCGTATGGCCTTACGATGTGCGCTGAGCGTAATGCGATTTTCAAAGCCGTATGCGCTGGCCAGCGAAAATTCAAAGCAATTGCAATTGTTTCAAATGATAATTTCCTGCCCCCCTGTGGTGCATGCCGCCAGGTCCTATCAGAGTTTGCGCCGAACATTGAGATAATTCTTGGTGGTACAAAAGGAAGAACCAAAGTCATTCCGCTAAAAAAGCTCTTTCCCATGCCTGTAGATCTAAAAAAACTCGGCAAGGGAAAGAAGAAGTAGCTACAGTGAGCACACCTAAAAAGTCCTCGGACAGTTACAAAAAAATCTGGAACGCCGTGGAGAAAATTCCCAGAGGGAAAGTTGCAACATACGGGCAGATCGCACGCATAAGCCGACTGCCGCGGCAGGCTCGGTTAGTGGGATATGCGCTGCACAACCTGCCTCACGGCATCGACATCCCGTGGCAACGAGTCATCAATCATCGCGGCGAGATTTCATTTCCTCCAAACTCCCCTTCGCAGAAAAAACAGCGGGAGTTGTTGGAGAAGGAAGGCATAATGTTCCTCAACGGAAAAATTAGTCTTAAGCTATATGGTTGGAAAAAATAAATCTTCTGCAGTATCGCCGCAAAGGGAAACCCGTCTGAGAAATCAGCAGTCAAAAATCCGATGCGCTTGGTGCACCTCGGATCCCGCATACATCCTCTATCACGACAACGAATGGGGCGTGCCGGTCCATGACGATCGCAAACTGTTTGAGATGTTGACCCTCGAAGGAGCGCAGGCCGGATTGAGCTGGCTGACAATTCTTAAGCGCCGGGAAAATTATCGTAAGGGGTTTGATAATTTCAATCCTGAAACAATTGCGCTATATAACAAACGAAAGATACGTGCACTTCTCAACGATGCCGGCATTATACGCAACCGGTTAAAGATTGAATCAACAGTTTCAAACGCGAAAGCATTTTTGGATGTTCAGAAGGAACATGGGAGTTTCGATGCATACATCTGGCAATTTGCAACGGCCACCAAGCGTCCCGGAAAAAAAGTTAAGTCAACCAGCGCCGAATCCAATGCAATGAGTAAAAATCTAAAAAAACGTGGTTTTCGATTCGTCGGTTCCACGATTTGCTACGCGTTCATGCAAGCTGTCGGAATGGTAAACGACCATGCACCCGATTGTTTTCGGAGCAAGAAATGAAATGTCAATAATTGGGACAAAACCCCGGCTGGCGTACACGCTGCAGTAAAAATTGTTCATGCGGGCAGTTTGGATTCGTAATCCGAAACCCGTATTTTGAGTGAAGAAATTCAGTTCAATAATCATAACTAAGGAACATACGTAAATGAAATATGCACTCGTAATAGCATTAAGTATAATGATGCTTGCCTGTCAGGGCGTTACTCAAAACAACACCCAGCTAAAAACAACCCAGGACAGCGTGAGCTATGCAATCGGGTTGAACATTGGAAAGAATTTTAAGGGACAAAAAGTTGAGGTCACCGTTGATGCCGTTGCACTGGGGATCAAGCACGTGCTCGATAGCACCAAGGCGTTGATGACCGACGAGCAAGCGCAAGCATGCATGATGGCGTTCCAGCAGAGGATGATGGCGAAGCAGGAAGAAGTGGGTAAAGTCTCAGGCGAAAAGAACCGGAAAGAGGGCGAAGCGTTTCTTGCCGCAAACAAAAACAAAGAGGGCGTGAAGACGACAGCAAGCGGGCTTCAATACAAAGTTATAAAGATGGGAACCGGTCCGAAGCCGAAAGCCGACCAGAACGTGTCGGTGCAGTACAAAGGCATGACCATCGACGGGAAAGAATTTGACAGCTCGTACAAACGCGGAGAACCGGCGACATTTGCGTGTAATCAGGTCATCAAGGGTTGGACGGAAGTCCTCCAGTTGATGCCGGTCGGGTCGAAATGGGAAGTGTTTATTCCTTCCGATCTGGCATATGGTGAACGCGGTGCCGGTGAAGCAATCGGACCGAATTCAACATTGATTTTTGAGGTTGAGTTGTTGTCAATAAAATAACCAGCCAACAAGTTGAATGAACCGCAGGGTCCGAGTATGGCTCTGCGGTTCTTTTATTTTATGGAGATGATATGAACACTATTGCCGAAGAATATGTAAAGCTCGTGCTCGCAGTCGGAAACCACGATGCGGATTACGTCGATGCCTATCATGGCCCCGAGGGATGGAAGGCAGAGTCTCAACAGCAAAAACAATCTCTGGAACAAATTCATACATCAGCGCACAAAACACTTACGTCGCTGGCGAAATTTGATTCGTCTACCTTCGCAGAGCCGGAGAAACTCAGGCATCAATATCTCACCAGGCAGCTGCAGTCGTTGATTGCCCGTGTCGAAATGCTCCAGGGAAAGAAATTCACCTTCGATCAGGAGTCGAATGCATTGTATGACGCCGTGGCTCCAACGTATTCTGAGCAGCACTTCAAAGACATTCTGAAAGAGTTGGCTGAAACACTGCCGGGAAATGGAACAGTGCAGGAGCGGTACGAGACATTCAAAAGCCGTTTCATCATTCCCAAAGAAAAACTCGACACAGTATTTCAGGCAGCAATCAATGAATGCCGATCGCGCACGAAGAAACACATTGAACTTCCTTCCAACGAAAGTTTCGTTGTCGAATACGTGACCAACAAGGCATGGAGCGGCTACAATTGGTATAAAGGAGACAACCACAGTCTGATTCAGATGAACACCGATTTACCCATTTATATCGACCGTGCTGTTGATCTTGCGGCACACGAGGGTTACCCCGGCCATCATGTATACAACGCGTTGCTCGAGCAAAACTTGTTGAAGAAAAATGGATGGGTTGAATTCAGCATCTATGCGTTGTTTAGCCCGCAATCACTGATTGCCGAAGGTACTGCCAATTTCGGAATCGATGTCGTCTTTACGCCTGAAGAACGCATCGCGTTTGAGCGGGATGTACTATTTCCGATGGCAGGATGCGATGGTTCCCAGGCGGAGTTGTATTACCGAATTCACTCCCTCTTTATGAAGCTCGCTTACGCGGGAAACGAAGCTGCGCGCGGATATCTCGACGGCAAATTAAGCAAGGACGCTGCAATTCAGTGGCTGGTGGATTACGCATTGTTCTCGCGCGACCGTGCAACGCAACGTATCAAGTTCTTCGATGCGTACCGCAGTTATGTTATCAACTATAATCTCGGGCAGGATATGGTTGCGCACTATATCGAGTCGAGGGGCGGAACATCAGATAAGCCTGCAAAGCGATGGGAAGAATTCACAAAACTGATCTCTTCGCCAAGACTTCCATCGAGTCTTCGCAATTAAGCGGGCTGATTGCTTGAGCAATTTTTACACAGAATAAATACCATCGTGTCTCAATCACCAAAACTCTCTCTCATTATCGCCGTGTACAACAAACCGGAAAATCTCCGTTTAGTTCTTGCGGCGTGTGAGCGGCAATCATGTAAAGATTTTGAGGTGATCATTGCCGATGACGGTTCCGGTCCTTCAGTTAACATGGTTGTCAGCGAAGCGCAGACACTGTATACCTTTCCGATCATTCATCTCTGGCAAGAAGATAGTGGATGGCAGAAGAACGCTATGCTCAACAACGCTATCCGTGCCTCGAAGAGCGAGTACCTTGTGTTCATCGATGGCGACTGTCTTCCTTCGGAACATTTTCTTCTTGATCACTGGAATGAACAGGAAGAAAATAAAGTTCTGCTTGGACGCAGAGTTGAGACGAGCGAACGCTGGTCGAAAGCACTTACGCTTGAGAAAATTCAATCGGGCAAGTTCGAGCAGTATGGTGTGAACGAATGGATAGACGGATTACGCGGTGATTCATTGCGTGTGGAAGACGGACTTCGCATGCCGAGCAAAACGTTGCGGACTATACTGCTGCGCAATGTCCGGGGAATGCTGGGTAGCAACTTCTCCGTCGCCAGGAAAAATCTTGAAGCGATCAACGGGTTCGATGAGTTGTATAAGGGACCCGGTTGCGGCGAGGATTCCGACATTCAGTTCCGCCTCTCACTGATTGGCGTTACGGGAAAGTCAATGCGCAATCTTGCGATTCAATACCACATCTGGCATCCACGGACGCAGGTTATGCAGGAATGTTGGGATAGGTTTGAGATGGTGAAA
>JBKJJX010000138.1:0-12460 GCA_046597825.1 Bacteroidota bacterium
GTCGCAATGCTGGAACGCGAGCTCGTCTCGATCGAATCAAAACAATCCGAAGACCGCACGAATGAACTGCTCGAAGATATTCGCCGATACAAGGCGGAGATCCATTCGCTCAATGCGCGGAAAGATGACATGGAGGAAGCTGTTGTTGCCGATACGGGCTCGCTTTCATCCATGAAAAATTTCGAAGGCATTATCTACGAATCCGGCGGACCGATGGCGTCCGTTGTGGAATTCGTTGAAAAGATAGCAAAGAGCGATGCCTCTGTGCTTGTTCTCGGTGAAAGCGGAACAGGGAAGGAGATGATCGCTCGTTCGATTCACAAACTCAGCAGCCGTGTGGACAAAGCGTTTGTTGCTGTGAATTGCGGGGCGCTGTCGGAGAGTCTCCTCGAAAGCGAATTGTTCGGACATGAAAAAGGCGCGTTCACCGGCGCTGTGAAGGATAAGCTCGGACGTTTTGAGCTTGCTGATGGCGGGTCGATTTTTTTAGATGAGATTGGCGAAGTGAATGAAGGGTTCCAGTTGAAACTGCTGAGGGTATTGCAGGAGGGGGAGTTCCAACCCGTTGGGGGGACGAAAACAATCAAAGTGAATGTGCGGGTTATTGCAGCAACAAACAAAGATCTGAAGCAGCTCGTACAGGAGAAGAAGTTTCGGGAGGATGTCTATTATAGACTCAATGTTCTGTCGATCAAGCTGCCCTCCTTGAGTGAACGCCCGGATGATATTCCGTTGCTGATAAATTATTTTCTTCAACGTGAAAGCAGCGAAATGAAGGTTTCACGGAATGTGTTGCACATGCTGCAGAATTATTCGTGGCGCGGAAATATCCGTGAACTGGAAAGTGTCATTACACGCGCAGTGTTGCTTGCCAAGGCCGACAAGCGTGGCATGATTACGATGAAAGATTTATCCGATGAGATTATATCCGCCGCCAACAGTTCAATAGCAATCGAAGACCAGATTCTTGAGTCATTGCGTGAAAAAGGATTTTCGCGAAGCGCCATTTCCGAAACAGCTGCTGAACTGGGAAATCTGAACCGGGGAACGGTCGCTGAATATCTACGCGGGCAATTCCTGAAAGCATTTGTTGATCATACCTACGATCTCGATACGACAGTCCGATATATTTCTCTCTCCGGGGATAATGCAGTAAATCTCAGGGTCAAAAAAAAGCTTCAGGAATATCTTTCCAATCTGGCTGCCGCCATTGATGCATCAAAATCCTGGGAAGACATAAAGCCCACATTTCGATCGAAGATGAAAAACCTTCCGCAGAAATATCATCCGTACCTTGAACAGGTTGCAGAGGCATTCTATAGAGGGGTGTGGAAGGCTGAATAGCCCCGATGGGAAACTTGACGGATGGTATGATCCTTCCCGTTGAAATGAGATTCGACGCTTTCGGTTTTGATTCCGCCTGAATAACTCCGTTCCCGCACTTCTTCTGCTTAATCCCGCACTTCTCCCAAAACATCAATCCCATCCAGCAAATCAATTTCCTGAAATTGAACTCATTTTCGTGCGTTTCGTCGAAACATTATGTTGGATAGGTTACTGGCATGGGGATTGAAACAGTCTAGACAGAAACTAAACCGAAACAAGAGTTAGCTGTCAAAACAACACAATAATAACCAAAGGAGGAAGTCATGAAGAAATCTCTTGCAACACTCTGGATTCTGGCTGCGCTCGTCGTTGGCATGTATACGGGCTGCACGAAGAACACAACCGGACCGGATGATACGGCGCCCGCTGGTGTAACAGACGAGCAGACGTCAATGAACGTCGCCGCGGAAAACGATGAGTTCGTGAAGAACGATGAACTCTCGTTTGCCGATCAACAAATTTCGGCAACAGACTATGTGTATCTCGCCGGTCGCGTCGATGCATCGATCACTCCAATTCGTTGGGGACGGTTTGTGAACAGCGTGACGCGAACCGTCACGACAACCATCCAGGCGGGGGACACCATCGCGATTGCACGTGTGCATAAGAACATCACCGGAACCTTGAAGATTCGTGCGATCCGCGGCATTGATACCGTTCTCATTGAAAAACAATTCAACGACCAGTCGGACCGGAATGTAGTGTTCCGTCGTGTACAGCGCGTTCCACAGTATTGGAGAAATTGGGTTCCGGTTGCGACGTCTCTTGTTGATGGCGGAACAACAAATAGTGAAATTGATATTAAGGCGTTGACGGTAATCTCTGGCAACGATTCAGTCCGTGTTACAGATCCGCTGAATTTTTATCTGCGCTATCGCTGGTTGCGTTCAGTGTATGGAGACAGAGACCTCTTCAACCGCAATCGTGATATGATGGAATTTAATGGTGGCGGATCGATCACTGTCCGTGTGACACTGCAAAGTTCTTCAGCCGACACCGACTTTGTGGCGTTGCGCTCCGGATTTAATGCGCAATACAAGAACCGCTCACGCATGTTGCTCGTAAGCCAGACGCCCAACACAGGCGGCTATCTGAAGGTGTACGAAAAGACTGTAGTTCTACAAAACCGGCCGGGACAGTTCCATGCCGCAGTCGAAGCGATGACCAAAGCGACATTGTTTGATGATACAGCAGCATACAACGTGAGCTGGTGGGGAGTGCCGTACCGGGTATTCTAGCCGGCGGAATGTGGTGGGGGGGTCGCCTCTCAAAGCTTTGAGAGGCGACCTGTTTTTATGAACGAGCTGACCCATTGATATTGAAATTCGATTTGAACTAATTTAGCGGTGAACACGATGAAGACACGATTACTTTCTGCGGCGATACTAGCGGTTCTTTTTGCTGCTTGCGAAAAACCCACCTCGGTTCAAGTAACGGACGACGGTCCTCTTTTTGAAGTCGAGAATGTTGCCGAACCTGATCCGTCAATCGATCGGGCGAGCGTGGATTCAACAGCATTGCTTCCCCGCGATCAGGACAAGTTTGCCGGATTGATTACGGTCGCGTCCATGAAATCCGACAACGGTACCGGAATAGAATCGAGATCGTTTGTTCATGCGGCATTCGAAAACAGAACCAACTCCATTGTTGTTGGGGGACTTAGACGGTTTCTCTTGTTACCTTTGGGCTTGCCCCGCGTTACCGTGGGTGGTAATACGGTTTTTCTGGCGATGAGAGAAGTTCGCTTCGCGAATCAGCTCTTAGGCCTCGAATATGCGCGGGAGGTTACCTACACACCCGGGGCAACATATCGATTTGAAGCAGCCGGAAGCGACAGCGTCAGCCCGTTCACAGTTTCCATCGACGCTCCCGATGAGATCGTTGTCCAATCCCCCGTGGGAGGACAACGTATTTCACGCAATGGTGATGTTCCTTTGCGGTGGACAGCGCGCGGGGATATGTTTCTGATTATCAGTGCGCGGAATCCGCAAGGCAAGCTTATTCCGGTGTTGAGCATCAAGCCGCACGCGAATCAGGAAAGGGCATTGCTGACAAAAAGAATCTTGAGTGCGTTGCCTCCGGGCAGCTACGTTTTCACGTTCGGAGTATCGAACCGGAATGAAAACTTGACGCTTGGCAGATTCAGAGGAAAAGTGCTGGTCCGGGGAATATCAATTTACAATGTTCTGGTTGTGCTGACTTAACGTCGACGAGGTTTATGGCGAAACGTTGTCTTATTGTATTTCATATTTTTGTTATGATTCAATCGTTTACATATGCACAATCACTCCTCAGTGCACGCGGGATGTCGCTGGGTGCATACGGGGCATTCGTGAAAGATAGCCGGAGTTTTGAGAGCAATCCTGCCGGTATTGTGAACATCCGCGACTGGGAATTCACCTCGTCGACATATTCCGGAACTCAACGTGCAGGTTTTGTCTTTCAGGGTTTGACATTAGGAAAACGATTCCTAAATGACGAAGCGGTTGCCGTTACCTACGCACCCGGTGCAGTATTGGAATTTGATTTGCCCGCAGCCGTCTTTACGAACGACTCGGGAGTTCCCGCAACGATTCAGCAGAAAATTTCCTACGAAGAGAATTTCCTCTTTGCCTACGCTCATCGGTTTTCTCAATCTCTTTCGGTTGGATTAACCGGACGTTTTCGCAAAAATAAAGTAACGGACACAAAGTATGAGTTGATTTCCCAGGGCTCCGGGTATGTTTCAAAGGTTACCCCGCGAACAGAAAGTGCGGCCAAAACGACATTTGATGTCGGTGTCCTTTGGAAACCATCAACGAAACTCAGTCTTGCCGGTGTTGGTCGCAATCTCATCGCGGCGGAAGAAAATCTCTCTGCCGAGTTTCAGCCGTACAATATCCCGGCAAAGAGATCTGTTGAGATAAGTGCGACCTTTGATATAGCGCGGCCCTGGACAGTAGCGGCCTCCGTAAGTACGCTCGGATTCGGTGCTCTCGGAACGGAAATCAATATTGCAAACAACCTTGTACTTCGCTCGAGTTCGTATTTGAACAAGGATGAAACTCCCAAGATTTATGCTTTCAGCGTTGGTATGGGATGGGCGTATGACTTCGTTGAAGTCGATGCGGGCTATCTCCGGTTCTTTGGTAGTGGAAAACATTCGGCGGGCACTGCGATAAGTTCGGCTGATGTATTAAGCAGTGTATCCCAAATCCACAATCTCGATCTTAATCCATACTCGCAAGATCGGATTCAGATCTCTGTCAAGGCAATATTCGAAAATTCACGCGTAAGTCTAGCCCGTATCAAGGGCGTGGAGATGCTGAGCGGTGTGTATCCGTCATCGTACGAGTTGTTCGCCTTTCGTCCGATAGGGAGAGTGAAAGTAAAAAATGTCGCCGACAAGCCGATTCAGGCAAAAGCAAGTTTTTATGTGGAGAAATTCATGGATGCGCCGACAGAATCGCCGTCGGTCTCGCTGATGCCCGGGGAGGAAGCAGAAATTCCCTTTAGCGCCGTATTAAATGATCAGATGAAATTAGTTTCTACCCTCACGCTGCGCGAAGGAAATGTGTACGTGAGTACGGGTTCGGCAGATGAGCCCGATGATCGGTTTCAGGTTAAGTTGTTAATTCACGGCCGCAACGATTGGGATGGAGATGTCTATTCCCTCAGGCATTTTGTTACCCCCGACGAGCCTGGGATTCTTCGCTTTACACGTGATATTTTATTGAGAATGAAAGATTCGCTTGCAGGTGTTCCGAGGGAATTCGAACAATTAACAAAAGCAAAATTACTTTTCAACGCGTTTGCGGGTAAGCTCGTCTACGTTGGCGACCCGAAGCAAAGCAGTGATTATGTCCAATATCCTATCGAGACGCTGACAATGCAGAGCGGCGACTGCGATGATATGACGACATGTTTTATATCTCTGTTGAGCAGCATCGGAATATCAACAGCGTTTATCGATGTGATTCCGCCACAGCATCCCGAGCGAAGCCATATCTATCTCATGTTCGATAGTGGCATTGATCCCAAATTCGCAAACAGAATTTCTGAAAATCCAAAACGCTACGTCGTGCGGAAAGATTCAAGAGGCAATGAGACAGTCTGGCTGCCCGTGGAAACGACGATGATTACGAAGGGATTCGAGACTGCATGGGAAACGGGCGCGCAGGAATATCTTGAAGATGTGGAAATCAATCTCGGCATTGTCAAAGGCTGGGTCCGCGTAGTTGATGTTAATTAGTGTTGAAATATCTGGAGGAATTATGAAAGGTATTCGGAGTGTGATTGTCGTTGTCATGCTGTTGGCAGCTGCAGGTATTGCATTGGGGGGAGAATACATTTCTCTCCAAAAAATTCAGGGAGATGTAAGCGTTCGTCCCGGAGTGACTGAAACGTGGATCAAGGCGAAGACAGGAGATGTGTTGAAGGCAGATGCGACGGTAAGGACGGGATCGGCGAGTTCCGCCCTGATTGTTCTTTCGTCAACAAGCAAGAAAATTTCATTGCCACCGGATGTTATAGTCGATATCTCGGATATCCGCGACCTCACGCAGGAAGAACTCATGCTCAAGTTAACGATGGAGAAAGTCCGCTCCTCATCGTATGAATGGAAGAACAAAGAAATGAACATGCCGAATACTACGGTTATTCACGGCGAACCGCCGAAGGAGTCGCTTTCCGAAAGCAATACAGAACTCGGCGTCCTTCAGCTCAATGGTGCCCGGGTGTTGTATGAGAATGGATTTTATTCGACGAGCGCATTAAAGACGATGGAAATTTTGCGACAATATCCATCGCTGGGTTCCCTCTATAAGAACCGTCTGCTCATCGCCGAAGCTCTGGAAAAAGCGAACCTCAAGAGTGAAGCATTGAATGAATATGTGGCTATTTCTTCTTTGCCGGATATTCAAAAAGACCAGAAAGAATTTGTCCAATCAAGAATTGCCAACCTGAAGAAGCAATAAAACAAACCGAGGAGTTTACATGAAAACATTTTTTGGTGATGCTTGTTCTTTCTTCTGGTATTGCCTGCAGTGTGTATGCGCAAACAGCCACACCACGGGTGCGGCATAGTCAGGTTAACCAGCAAGCACGGATTAGAGAAGGCGTCCGGAGTGGAGAATTGACGAAAGGCGAAGCTGTAAGAATGGAGGCGCGGCAGGCCAAAATCCAGCATGATAAAAAAGTTGCCAAGTCAGATGGAATCGTCACTCTCGAAGAACGCGCAAAACTCAATCGTGAGCAAAACGCTGCCAGCAGAAAAATCTATCGCCAGAAACACGATTCTCAAAGGAGAAAATAGAAGCAAGCCGCCTGCAATTTTCGCTGAAACCGTCGTCTGTACATACCTATTGGTGATGGCAAACACCAATCATATTGCCTTTCTAACTCATCTTTGATACTATACCCCCGAGAATTTCCGGCAATCCGAAGCTGCAATTATTAACCATGGAGGATTTGTGAAGAGGATTCTTACCCTAATGTTTTTGCTGCCTTTCGTTTTCACCCGTCAAGCGCCGGCACAGGAACCGGGAGGAGGGATTGTTACAGATCTTACTTATTTTGATGATGCAATAAATCCCAACTGCACGATTGAAACATATTCTCTCAACACACCACTGACAGTTACGACAGCGGTATTCAAGAACGGCACGAGTTCTCTTACTGCAAACTGGAGCTACTATGCGGGTATTAAACCTCAGTTTGCAAATCTCGATTCCGTATTCTGGTTCCAGTCAAATTCCCATTTTCAGTTCTGGGCCCGCTCAGATTTTCAGGACAATACATCGATCCAAATTTCCGCGAGAGTCCTCGGCGGAGGAGAATTTTCTATTACGAACGGATATTACAATCCGGGATCCAATGCGAACACTTGGTACTTTGTCGATTTTGCAATTCCTGTTGAGTGGCGCAACATTCCGTTTTCAGGATTTGTAATTTCAGGTCCGGGCGTTCAGCACAATCGTTGGTTCGATGACATTAAGGTTACCAACGTACGAATCAATGCAGGAAAAGGAACTCCACCAACCGCTCCCCTCGATCATATCGCGGCTTCGCAAATCGGTTATGGGCCCACGATGCACAAGGAGTTTACGTCGCCAGTCGATTTCAGTTCATTCGTTATTAAGAGAATTAGTGATAGCGTAACAGTGTTTACCGGCGGGTCTTCAACACGGAGTCTTTCCTCAAATCTTCTCGGTGTGGTTCCCCCAACGGTATTCATGGGAGACTTTTCAAGCTTCACGACACCGGGAAGATATAAAATAGTTGTCGGTAGTCTCCAAAGTTATCCCTTCGACATTGGAACGGATGTGTTCGATGAGCCGGTGCGTGCTGCTCAGAGGATGTTGTATTTTCAACGCTCCTTCACCGATGTTAGCATGCCCTACGCCGAAGGGCCATGGGTGCACGGATCGACCGCGCCGGTCGCACCGCCCGGCGTGGAGGGAGGATGGCACGAAGCGGGAAATTATCCCGTCCAGATTACCGTCGTCACGCAAACAATTCAACATCTTCTTTCGGCGTGGGAAGATTTTCGGCCCATGAGTGATGCGACAAATATTCCCGAGAGTGGCAATGGCGTTCCGGATATTCTCGATGAAGTCCGATGGGGATTGCGTTCCGTTCTCACGATGCAGGATACGTCCGGTGGTTTTTGGACAACCGTTTGTCCGAACAACGGAGATGATAACTATCAATATGGAGCAACGCGTCCGGAAGATCTTACGACCTTTGTAAAGCTGCTCGTTGCCACGCCGGCAACAGCAAAAGCAATTGCCGTGCTTGCATATGCCTCGGTTGTCTATCGCGAATTTGATCAGGCATTTGCTGCGCAATGTTTGGCGGCTGCACAACGCGGGTGGGCATGGCTGCAAAATCATCCCGAAGCTACGTGGGACAGCTATCCCTGCATAGCATATAGAATGGAGAGTGATGGAACGGCAATGGCGACAGAACGTATGTGGGCTGCTGCAGGAATGTTGTATGCAACCGGCGATCCGCAATATAACGCGGTCTTCGAAGCAAATTATGTCAACATTACCTGGATTCCCAGTTACAATCTTACACATGCGTATGCCGCACGCCTCTATCTTCGCTCACCTGCGGGCCTCCAATCACGAAAGGCGATAATTCTTTCGCAGATGTCGAATATGTCGTCGGGTGCTATCAACGCTGGTGCGAGCCATCCGTTTGGCGCCTCCATTTTATATTATTGGGGATCGTTGAACAATGCCCTGCAAAGCTCGGCAAACTACAGCTGGAAAACTTTCCTGGACGATCGATCTCGAACCGCGGACATGAACCAGGCGATGGAGAGTGTTCATTATGTCTTCGGCAGAAATATTTTGACGTTTTGCTATGTCTCCGGATTGAGTCGTGCCACGCACGGCCGGCAAGAGGGTTTTGATCATTGGCTGAAAGCAATTCATGTAACGCCTTATTCTTTTCCGGGTATCCTTTCCGGTGGCCCCAATCAGGCGCCCGATCAGTACGATCACTCATGGCCTCCGGGTTCGTACGGGTACTTTGGTGATCCGCGCTACCCGCGTGATGGAAACACACCCATCGATGGCCGCTTTACGGATAACGACAGTTGGTCCACCAATGAGCACACCATCGGCTGGAACGCCGTTCTTGCGTATAACCTATACGCGGCGCAGGCCGTTGCAAAAAATCAATTCCTTGGTAACATAAATCCATACTCCCGCGCAAACGTAAAAGTCCTTTTAGCCGGCGCATATAATCCGGCAACGGGACTGATGGCAAGTTCATTGAAGGCGATGGGAATTCTTGCGGCACATTTTGGAGCGATTCCCATTCCCTCGAATGCAGTTGATAGCATCAATATCGAAATCAGAAATGCATCGAGTGCTGCAGCATCGGGCATACGCATGTATCAGCCCGCGTGGCTATTATCCGACGGTACGATCAGAAGCTTTGCAGATACGTCAAGAGCATACGTTGAATTCCCGACTCCGGCAGGTAATTATTATCTTGTTGTTCGTCATCGTAATCACCTGCCCATCATGTCGGCGCCCGCCCAGTCTCTTAGTCCGGCAACTCCCACTGCATACGATTTTACAAACAGCCAAAGTTCCGCTTTCGGCGTGAATCCGATGCAGCAAGTCGGATCCAAATTTGCCCTCTACTCCGGCGATGCAAACAGTTCTGGGAATGTTTCGCTCTCCGATGCAAATGCTGTCCTGGGACAACTCAATGTGCCCGGATATTTTTCGAATGATATAAATCTCAGCGGCATTGTTTCATCTGCGGATGTTAATATTATTTTCGGTAATATCAATAAGACGTCGCAGGTTCCGTAGTCTAAACCGTTCCTCAGTTTTGCCGGGGAGACAGTTCCCCGGCAGAATTTCTTCCTCCTAGCTCTCGCATCCGCATGACATCCGTTCCGCGCTTTCACATTATTCTCGCGTCCATGTTCATTTTCATGGCGACGGTGATGACGTTTGTAAATTCGGTGAATGCTTCGTTCGTCAATTGGGACGACGATGTGTACGTTACCGAGAATCCGCATATCCAATCGCTTTCAGCTGAAAATATACGCTGGATATTTTCCAACCCGTATTATTATTCATGGATTCCGGTTACCCTCTCATCGCACGCCGTTGATGTTGCCCTCTGGGGAATGAACGCGAGGGGACATCATTTTACCAACGTTCTGCTTCATGCTGTCAATGCCGTTCTTTTTTTTCTCTTAAGTTTGATTGTGATAAATGCGTCAAAGCGAGCGGGTGGCGAGAGCACAAAAAATCATTTCTCCGTTCCATCGTCCGTTTTTGTGGGAAGTGTCACCGCTGCGTTATTATTTGCAATGCATCCGCTGCGTGTTGAGTCTGTCGCGTGGGTCTCGGGCAGAAAAGATTTGTTGTGTGCATTGTTCCTTCTTCCGAGTTTTGGGTTATACCTTCTCTGGAAATTCAACGGGCGAAAGCTGTATTTGCTGGCATCGGTCGGGCTGTATGGGCTGGCGATTCTCTCCAAGCCGATGGCGATGCCGTTTCCCGTAATCCTTATTCTCACAGATGTTTGGTTGATTCACAGGAACAGGATCTCACTCTCCAGTCTTCTCATCGACAAGATCCCGTATATCGCCATTGCTGTTGCAGCGGGGGTTATTACCTTCCGGGGCGCCAGCAGTGGCACCGTAAATGTCATCGGCGACCTCTCACTGTTTGAGCGGCTTCTGCTCCCCGCGTACATGATTGTGTTTTATGCGGTGAAGCTTGTCGTTCCGACGAATCTTTCTCCCATCTATCCCGAATTGAAAGGATGGATTCTTTATCTCTCACCCATACTGGTGATCGGCGGAGTATACGGATGTTTCATTCTGCTCAAAAAGAATTACGGAGTTGTTGTTCTTGCATTAATGAGTTATGTCCTTATCCTGTTGCCAACATTTCTCGGAGTATCGTCGGGCCTGCAGCCTCTCGCAGACAGATATACGTATCTTTCCATGCTCAGCATTTTTTTTCTGCTTGGCGGATTGGTTGAAATTATGTGGAGGAAATCAGCCCAGTCCGGTGGCAAGAAATATCAGAGAGAGATGTTTATTTTTTTGTTATTGATTGTTTGTGCGGCAAGCTCATACCGGACTATCCGACATACTGCAATCTGGAACAATTCAATCTCGTTGTGGAATCAAGCTTTGAAGTATGCACCTTCTTCGCAATTGGAATATGAGGCCGGCAAACCATACATGAAACCCGATTATCTTGATGCACGCGTAAATCTTGGAGTGGCATATTTCGAGGCAAACAATGAGGTCAAAGCACTTGAGCAATTCAATGCTGCTCTCGGATTGGATTCGTGTTGCGCCGCTGCCTACTACAACATTGGAACCCTGTTGTATGAACGAAACGAAACAGCGCGGTCGATGGAGAGTTTCCGCCGCGCCATTGCCTGCGATCCGGGTTATGCAAAAGCATACTACAACCTCGCCATTTTGCAATCAAACGCGGGAAATATTACCGCTGCTGTTGAATCAATGCAAAAGTCCGCGCGGCTCGGATATCCCGAGGCGCAATCAGCATTGAAATCCCGGGGATATGGCTGGTAAAAGTCTTTAACATCAATGGCATCAATGGTCAGCCGGAAGTATTAAAGCAAGACATCCCGATCACAGAGCATTCAAGCGACCGCTGTATCGAGCACTCAGTGTCGAAGAGCGATATCCTGGATCCATCCATTGTGCCGATGCAAAAAGTGGCGCGATAGCGTCGTCCACAAACGGCGGACAAATATTCCAGCGAACAGTCATACAGAACTCGTTCAGCAGTCTTGATACGAATTATCAGAACGGATATACACTCGCGGTCAATCCCTCCGTTGATGGAAACATTGTAGTAGCGTCAACGGATGTCCGTTTTGGCGATCCCGACATTCTGCTTTCATACTCGACCACCTTCGGAACGCAATGGTCTTCACCGCGCAGGATCAATGACGATGTGCAAAGTAATGGAGTCGGGCAAGATATGGTGTGGGCAGATTTTTCTGCGAACGGCACGCTTGGCATTGCATGGCGCGATCGACGGTTGAACGGTCCGACGGCAACAGTGCCATTCGATGTGTACACAACGATCTCAACGGACGGCGGAGCGACCACGCGCCCGAACAAAAAAATCAATTCAGCAAGTTCGACATTTTCGTCGCTCACCAGCGGCAACGATTTCCTCGGCATCGCACTCGATAACCAACGGCTTCATGTCGCGTGGGGAGATTGGCGGAACTCCAATTGGGAAATCTATTTCAATACAGAGTTATTCACGACCTATACGTTTGTGCAAGAGTCCGGCGCGAATGCTGACATTGCACCGAAAGCTTTTTTGCTGGCGCAGAATTATCCCAATCCTTTCAAGCCTGCCACTCAAATAAACTTTCAGGTTGCTCATCCCGCATTCGTCTCGTTGAAAATATCCGATATCCTGGGTCGTGAAATTGCAACGCTATTGGGTGAAGAGAAGAACCCGGGTGAGTACAGAATTCAATTTGACGGCGACGGATTATCAAGCGGAATTTATTTTTACCGGCTTGATGCCGGAACGTACATTCAAACAAGAAAAAT
>JBKJJX010000178.1:0-2940 GCA_046597825.1 Bacteroidota bacterium
GTACATTCCTTGTGAATTCAGACCCAAGATTTGATGCGGGCAAATTCCGCAACGCCGTTGCCAGATGTTGAAGTCCATCCGATGCATGGCGACACCGGGAGCAACTCTGCATATGCGCCGCAGCGGCAACCGCCTCGTTCGCCGGCAACATTCCATCAACAAAGAGATGAAGCTGCTCGCCGGTCAAATGTTCATTGCTCATACCAATTCTCCTTTCAATCTTGACAAAACTCTCTCGCGCAAAAGATTTCTTCCTCTGAACAGATTTGTCTTCACCGTGCCCAGCGGAAGATTCAGAATGCCGGTCATTTCTTCGTAGCTCATTTCTTGCAGATAAAACAATGTTACCGCCGATTTGAATTTTTCAGGAAGCTGTTGAATCTCCTCGGCGACGATCCTGTTATATTCATCGTTCTCCATCCGTTCATCCGCACCCATCTCTTCATCCACAAATATATTATCGAGCATTTCTTCATGGATGTCAATGGAATCCGAGCGGGGTTGTCGCCTCGTTACCCGGGTCATGCATAAATTATAGACGATGCGGTAGAGCCACGTACTGAACCTGGCATCGCCGCGAAATTGATCAAGATTCCGGAACGCACGCACGAAGCCATCCTGCACGAGCTCTTCGGCCTCACGTTTCTCGCCCACAAGACGAAACGCAAGCGCGTACGCCTGATTCTTGTGGCGGTCCACAATAATGGAGTACTTCCGTGCATCGCCCCGGCGAATCTGTTCGAGGATGTCGTTATCGCTTTGGATCGGCAGACCTGATGGTTTTGATACTTTGTTAGACTTCATCTGCGCCGAAGATGTTTCAAGGAAGAACGAGAAATAATCTGAAACCTGAATTCACATTCTGCAGTCTAATCCGGTAAATCAAGTACATCTCACTCAACAATCCAAGGAGCGGACAATGCCCATCTCAGAAGTTTTCATACCGATTGTTTTCTTTCTTACAATTGGCGCGGTGTGGGGCGCATTCATTCTTACCCGTCATCGTGAAAGGATAAATATGATAGAAAAAGGATTGACAGCCGAAGAGATTAAATCTCTCTACTTACGCGAAACGACGAAAACAAATCCACTGTTCTCGCTGAAATGGGGGATGGTTCTGATTTGCGTCGGCATTGCAATAATGCTGGGAATCTGGTTGCGTGAGAATTATATTTTCAATGATGGTATTATTCCCGGTTTGATTGCCACGTTCGGTGGAGTGGGACTGGTGTTATTCTATTTCATCGCAGCGAAGAAAGCGCAATAATTATCAGATGAAGCCCCCGGTGAGCGGGGGCTTCAGATTCAGCGCCCGATAATCTGCAGGCGTCATTCCGTAATATGCCAGAGTGACGAGAGTCCGCCCCTCGGACACAAAATCGTTTCGCAGGACTCCCTCCGGCTTGAAGCCGCACTTCTCCGCCACACGCTGACTTGCGATGTGTTCAGATGAACAACGGATCTGTAATTTTTGCATCTCAAGGATTTCGAATGCAAAGGGCAGAGTCATCGTGAGCGCTTCAGTAATGATGCCCTTCCCTTCAAAATTATTCAGCACATAATACCCGAGATCCGCCTTCGGAATCTTCCACGCAATATCCTTGTAGCTGATTTCACCCGCGTACATCCGGTTCGCTTTGTCCCAAATGCCGATGTGGAAACTTTCCCTTCGCTCCCACTCCTGATTTTTCTGCCAGATAAACGATTCAGCTTCTTCTTTCGTCCAGATCTTGTCTGAGCGGCCAGGAAAATCCTGCTTCAACCGTTGTCTATTGTTGTTGAATGATGTTGAAAGGGTCGGGGCATCAGACAGGATATATGCACGCAGCAACAAACGCCCGGATTCGAAACTCGTCGGCACGGCAATGCGAAGAGGTGTGAACTGCTCAGGATCCTGTTTCATGTCGCCTGAAGAGAATTGAATGTAGTAGCGGCGAAGCAATCAGAAGAAGAAAAGGAATCACCGGCATCGAATATCTCCCCCATCCTACCACCAATCCGCTGACAAAAAATAAATAGACACATATAATCATCAGCGGCATCGTTGTTTTTCTTGCAGAGACATTCATTCTCAAATATGAAAGTATCGAGAGGACAAGAAGAGAAATTTGCAGAAGCCCAAACAACAATGACTTCGTGGCCGACTCACTTAAATACCAAAACGTTGTAAGATTGACAATACTACGATGCACCGCATAAAGAGGATGGCGGAGGTAATTCCCAAACGCAAATGCTGTCAACGTTCGATCCCCCTCAATACTCTCCCACGCAACTCCGGAAGAACTCAAAACAGAATCCACCCGCCCTTTGCCCTCAATCCAACTATCGATTGTGGTCATATTAGCTGAAGGCCAATGCTCGCCAATAACATCACCCTGAATAAGATTGAATCCCAATGATGTGTTGACAGGGAGAAAGTTCGAAGTTACCTGATAATTTCGCCACGTCCAGGGCACGATAAGAATAAATGTCGCCGCAATAACGACAATGCCCGGCTTGATAGCGATGCTCTTGATGCGATACAGAAGCAAACCCAACACGACGAACGGAAAGAGCAGCAACGTAGACTTGGTCAAACATCCGATTCCTATGAGCAATCCAAGCGCGAGCGCCCTCTTCATTGAGGGAGTTTCAAGCAATTGAATCATCATGAAGGCAATCAATAACAGAACCAAAACCTCTGTCGTCTCAAGCCAGATCCGAGCCGTATACCATATGACTATCGGATTCAACGCAAACAAAAGCTGCGCAACAACTCCAGTTCGTTTGGAATAGAGCCGGGCGCCGATCAAGTAGATGATGAACGCGGAAGCCGCATGAAAAAGTGCCTGCAATAACTGAACTGCAGGCAACGAAAATCCGCCAACAGCTTTAAAAAGTCCCGCCACGATAAAAGCGTACAGCGGGGTTCGTTCGAGGACAGGCGGCCCGCCTTTCTCA
>JBKJJX010000058.1:0-3798 GCA_046597825.1 Bacteroidota bacterium
CCGACGGAGTCCTCACGTTGTGAGTGCGGACGAAGCCTTTCGAATTGGGCCGGCACCCTCACGCGAGAGTTATCTCTCAATTGAAAAAGTCCTTGACGCAGCAAAACGCTCGGGAGCCGACGCAATTCATCCCGGATATGGATTCCTTTCCGAAAATGCCACGTTTGCACAGGCAGTATTGGATGCGGGGATAGAGTTCATTGGACCAAGGCCTTCTTCTATTCGCTCTATGGGCGACAAAACAGAAGCAAGAAAACTTGTTCGTCAGGCCGGTGTCCCAACTGTACCGGGTACTCCGGATGCCGTTGAGGATGAAGAAATAGTTCGTGCATTCGCCGATGAATATGGTTATCCGATTCTGATCAAAGCTGCAGGAGGAGGAGGAGGGAAAGGCATGCGTGTCGTCCATGACGGAACTATGCTGACTTCATCATTTGCCGGCGCCAGATCTGAAGCTCTCTCCGCGTTTGGTGATGGACGAGTGTACGTGGAGAAGTATCTGGAGAACCCGAGGCACATCGAATTTCAGATTCTTGCGGATAAGTACGGAAATACTGTCCATCTTGGAGAGCGTGAATGTTCGATTCAACGACGTCATCAAAAAGTAATTGAGGAAACGCCCTCTGTTATTATCAATGACGAGTTGCGCAGAAACATGGGAGCGATGGCGGTTGCGGCAGCAAAGGCATGTGGTTACGAAAATGCCGGAACGATTGAATGTCTGATTGACAAGAACAGGAATTACTATTTCCTCGAGATGAATACGCGGCTCCAGGTTGAGCATCCGGTTACGGAAATGCGAACCGGGATCGATCTCGTTCATCAACAACTACGTATCGCAATGGGTGAAAGATTATCATTCACACAAGAGGAAATTACATTTCGCGGACATGCAATTGAATGTCGTATCTACGCCGAGGATCCGGGGAATAATTTTCTTCCATCGACAGGAACAATTACACATCTTCGACCGAGCCAAGGATTTGGTATTCGTGAGGATCGTGGAGTTGAGCAGGGCGGCGTGATTTCTGTTTACTATGACCCGTTGATTTCCAAACTCATTGCTCACGGATCCACACGCGAGGAAGCACGAAACAAATTGTTGCGTGCCTTGCGTGAGTATGAAATTTTGGGCGTGCGAACTAACCTTGCATTCAATGTGTTCGTGCTAAAACATCCGGCATTTATCAGCGGTGATTTTGATACAAATTTCGTTGGAAATTATTTTAAGACGGAGTTACTTGAGCAGTCCGACGTCTCCGAAGAACGTTCGGCGGCCATAGCAGTCGCTCTTCTGGAATCAAAAAAAACTAATGTTGTCAAATCCGGCAACCGCAATGGTTCGACATCCAGCAAATGGAAAGCCAGACGACTTGATCCGATGAGGCCCGAGTGACCTCTTACTTTGTAACAATCAATAGCCGGGAATTTGAGGTGAGGTTCGAAAAGGAGGAAGCTGTTTTCGTCAACGGAGAGCAGATTGCAGTCGACATTCTTCCACTTGATGAACGATCGTTTTCCGTTTTGATAGACGGGAGGTCTGAGAAGGTAATTGCCCAAGGAAATAGCGGCATTTATCAGGTGCAGGTTGGTGGACATCAACTTGAAGCGACCATTGAAACAGAACGATCCCGCCTTCTAAAACAGTTTGAAAGACAGTCAGGCGGCCCGGTTGCAAAATCCGAAATCAGGGCACCGATGCCGGCCCTCGTTGTCAAGATTGAAGTGAAGGTTGGAGATGAAGTAAAAGCCGGGCAGGGATTGGTTATTCTTGAAGCGATGAAAATGGAGAATGAAATAAAGTCTCAGGGCTCGGGAACAGTAAAAGAGATTCGCGTAACTCCCGGCAAGCCGGTGGAAAAAGGTGAGCTAATTATGATTCTGGATAACGATGACAGCAAGTGAAGCAAAGAAAGAACCTGATGTTACTGTTGCGCTCGCTCTTCAGCATGGACTGACTGAAGAGGAATACAACAAAGTCATCGGGATTCTGGGCAGAGTTCCGACGTACACGGAACTAGGCATCTACAGTGTTATGTGGAGCGAGCACTGCAGCTATAAGAACTCTATTGCACTGTTGAAGACTTTGCCCCGCAGTGGCGGACGTTTGCTGGTCAGCGCAGGCGAGGAGAATGCAGGTCTGGTGGATATCGGCGACGGGCTGGCGGTTGCATTCAAGTTTGAAAGCCATAACCATCCGTCCGCCGTCGAGCCATATCAGGGGGCAGCAACAGGGGTCGGCGGTATTATGCGAGACATCTTCACGATGGGAGCCCGCCCGATTGCGGCGCTTAATTCCTTGCGCTTCGGCGATCTCTCCAATGAGCGCACAAAGCATTTGCTTAAAGGAGTCGTGAAGGGAATCGGGGATTACGGAAATAGTTTCGGCGTTCCGACCGTTGCCGGCGAAGTATATTTTGATGAATGCTATCAGGAAAATCCACTTGTCAATGCTATGGCTGTTGGTATCGTTAAGCATGGAGAGTGGGCGAGTGCAATCGCGAAAGGTGCGGGCAATCCCGTCATGATTGTGGGTTCCGCTACAGGGCGAGATGGCATACACGGAGCGACATTTGCATCGGAGGAGATTTCGGAAGCGTCCGAAGCGAGGCGGCCGTCGGTTCAGGTAGGCGATCCTTTTACTGAAAAACTTCTTCTTGAAGCTTCGCTTGAAGCTATTCGCTCAGGATTCCTTATAGGAATTCAGGATATGGGCGCGGCAGGAATTACCTGCTCAACATCCGAAATGAGTGCTAAAGGTTTATCCGGAATGAAAATAAATCTGGATAAAGTGCCGGCTCGTGAGAAATTCATGTCGGCGTACGAGCTTCTCTTATCTGAGTCTCAGGAACGAATGCTGGTCGTAATAAAAAAAGGGCACGAGCTGGACGTAAAAAGAATTTTTGATAAATGGGATTTGCATGCTGAGATTATCGGTGAAGTCATCAACGAAGATCGCCTTAGCATTGAATATCATGGCGAGAACGTGGCAGATATTCCTGCCGAGTCACTCGTACTTGGCGGCGGAGCACCGGTTTACCTGCGAGAGTCGCGCGAGCCGGAGTATTTGAAGAGGACAAGAGCTTTTGATCTGAATTCAGTTCCCATTCCTTCCGATCTTTCCGACGTGTTGCTCAAATTGCTGGGCTCACCCAGCATCGCAAGCAAACGTTGGGTCTACGAACAATACGATAGCATGGTTCGTACAAATAATATCATATTGAATGGTTCAGATGCAGCGGTGATTTTAGTGAAAGAGTCAGGTAAAGCCCTTGCTGTTAAGACGGATTGCAATAGCCGTTATGTATATCTTAACCCGCGTGTGGGCGCAATGATTGCTGTTGCAGAGGCAGCCCGCAATGTCGTATGCACGGGGGCGACTCCCTTGGCAATAACGAATTGTTTGAATTTTGGAAATCCGTACAAGCCTGAAGTATACTGGCAATTCAAAGAAGCAATTGCCGGTATTGGAGAAGCGTGTCGTGCATTCGGAACTCCGGTTACCGGGGGTAATGTCAGTTTTTACAATGAATCTCCACAGACATCGGTTTATCCGACTCCTGTTATTGGTATGCTTGGATTGATTGATGATGTTACAACTGTAGTCTCATCATCATTTAAGGATGATGGTGATGTTATTATACTTTTGGGTGCGAACCGCGGTCATGTCGGAGGCAGCGAATATCTGAAAACGGTACATGGAGTAGTAGCCGGGGACGCGCCGAGTCTGGACTTGGAGCTGGAAAAGCGGTTACATAGGGTTTGTCTTAACGCAGCAAACGAAAAGCCCCTCAAATC